>NZ_HG422173.1:2753150-2754636 GCF_000341545.2 Nitrospina gracilis 3/211 | reverse complement strand
TTTTTCCAGCATGGAGATGGCGCGGCCGTACTCCCCGGTGTTGTAGTGGGTGGCGGCGGTGTTGAGCTTTGCCATCAGGTGGTTTGGAGCCATGCGCAACACCATGGAGTACACGGCCAGGGCCCGTTTGTGCATTCCATAATGAGAAAACAATTCGCCACGACGGTTCAACGCTTCCGCAGGAAGAAAAAACAACTCATCCGGATCCAGGGCGTTGGGGATGCTGTGGTCGTTGGGCGGTAACTCCGAAAGGCTGGTTTTGGCCAGGTTGTCCGGGTCCCCCAACTCCATGGCTTTCTGGTAAAACTTCCGTGCACCTTTCATGTTGCCGCGCAGGGCATACAAATCCCCCATCTCCTGGTAAGACTTGGCTTGCAAAATGGGGTCGCTGTCGATGTTGGCCATCATGGTTTCGATGGAGATTTCGGTCAATTCAAGCCGGAGAAGGAGGCTGGCGAGACCTACCAGGATTTCCTGAGTGGGTTTGTCCTTCGGATTCAACCGTGCGGCGGTCTGGATTTCAAACAGAGCCAGCCCATATTCGCCCGACTGGTAGAGGGAACGTGACCGACTCATGTGATACTGGTGAGGAATCACCGTTTTCGGCAGTTCATCGACGCGATCGGTCTTGATCATTTCAATTAATTTTCGTGCTGATTCCACCTTCGGGTGGTTGGTCCGCATTTCATAAAGACGCTCGAGATACGACTGCGACTTTTCAAGTTCTCCGCGCACCGCGTACAAGTATCCCAATTGATACAGAGCATCCAGGTGTTTTGGGTCGATTTCGATGGCTTTGAGAAACGCCTTTTCAGCGGCGGGAAGGTCGTTCAGGTAAAAATGATTCATACCCCTTTCATGTGGGTAAACGGGGGATTTGGGATCCAGCTCCGCGGCCAGTTCGAGTTCCAGGTTGGCTTCGTTCATCTCCCCGTTCGCCGCCAGCGTGAGGGCGTATTCGTAATGAGCCTCCGGCAGTTTCTGGTGCTGGTTGACGGCGATGCCGCACCCGCGCTTGGAAAGATCGACCACACCCAGCATGCGGTAAACCTCGCAGTTGGCGTAATGGATGGCCGGGTGACGGGGTTGGATACCGCGTCCCCTCAACAGCGTTTGGTGTGCTTCGCGATAACGGCCCAGTTCGTACAGGAGAAGCGATTTCAAGATCAACGGTGTGCCTTTGTTGGGCCGTTCTTTAATGAGTTTCTCCGTCAGGGGCAGTGCCTCGGCGAACTCATTTTTCTCTGCATGCTCCAGCACTTTTAGATACTCCTTGTCCTGTCGGTCCTGCTTGGCGAAGTGTGGGTCCCACAGGGCGATTTCGATGCTCGGCCAAGTTGCGAAAGCGGGTGAGGCCTGCAGGGCGAAAGCCGTGAGCAGGCCTGCTGTTCCAATCCAGAATTTCAAGCGTTTCAAAATAACGTTCCTTTATTGTTGAAGGTATTTCCTGCGAAAGTCGGGGTTTTGGATGAACCGGACCGCGCGG
>NZ_HG422173.1:2744912-2753050 GCF_000341545.2 Nitrospina gracilis 3/211 | reverse complement strand
TTTGCAAAAATGGGGTCGACGTGGATGACCATCTCACTTCCGACCTGGGAACTGTTGGTTTTATCAGGCTCATACAGCGTGCGCAATTCTTCCAGCGTCGGCATCCGCCAGTCAATGTAACCGGCAAAGGTGGTGTCGTTCAGGTCCTTCACGTAGGAGAATCCTTCCCGCCAATTCATCCAGCGACCCGTATCGAGATACGAATCCTCTTTAGCCCACATGAGGCCCGTCCGAGTGTCGCTGATGGTACCGTCGCCGTGGTCAATGAACCTCTTGTCAGTGGACCACGCTGCAACCGGCCTGTCTAAGGATTGGCCGGGAGAAGTGCCTGCGAGCACCAGAATCAAGGACAAAACGAGTCCAGAGAGGACAGGCAAAAGACGATGGGGAATAGATTTCATTTTTTCCATAGTATAAAAATTCTGTGCGAAACAAAACCCCGGCGATTCAAGCCTGCCCCAGCTTCTCCTTGAATAACTTGTTGAGCAGGCCGGGATTGGCCTGCCCCTTGCTGGCCTTCATGGCCTGTCCGATGAAATAACCGAGCACCTTGTCCCGGCCGTCCTTGAACTGCTGAACCTGCTCCGGGCTGTTGGCGATGATGTCGTCCACGATTTGCCCCAGCGCGCCCTCGTCGGAAATCTGCGTCAGTCCCTTTTCTTCAATGATGGCGGCGGGCTCCTTGCCGGTCCGGTACATTTCCTCGAACACCGCCTTAGCAATCTTGCCGCTGATGGTCCCGGCGTCAATCAACTTCAGCATGGTCGCCAGTTTTTCCGGGGTCACCGGGCAGTCGCCGATGTCGCGGTCATCCTGGTTGAGCAGGCGCAGCAGTTCCCCCATGATCCAGTTGCTGACCAGCTTCGGCTGGTTGAACAGCGCGACGCACGCTTCGAAGTAATCGGCCAGCGCGCGGGAAGTGGTCAGCACCCCGGCGTCGTATTCGGGAAGGCCGTACTGCTCAACGAAGCGCCGCCGTTTTTCCTCCGGCATTTCCGGCAGTTCGTGCCGAATCGATTCAATCCAATCCTCATCGCATGCGACGGGAACGAGGTCCGGTTCCGGAAAATAGCGGTAGTCGTGCGCTTCTTCTTTGGAGCGCATGGAGAAAGTAATGCCCCGGTTGGCGTCGTACAGCCGCGTTTCCTGCACTACTTGATCGCCCTGATCAAGGATCTTGGTCTGCCGCTCCACCTCGTATTCGATTGCCTTCTGTACGAATTTGAAGGAGTTGATGTTCTTGAGCTCGACGCGGGTGCCGAATTCCTGTTGCCCTACAGGGCGGAGCGATACGTTGGCGTCGCATCGGAAACTTCCTTCCTCCATGTTGCAGTCGCTCACGTCCGCGTACTGCAAAACGGATTTGAGCGCCACGAGGTATTCGCGCGCGTCCTCGGCGCTCCGCAGTTCCGGCTCGCTCACGATTTCGATCAACGGCACCCCGGTGCGGTTGTAATCGACATAGCTCTTGTCCGGATCGCCCAGGTTCTCGCCGTGGATGGATTTCCCGGCGTCTTCTTCCATGTGGATGCGTGTGAGGCCGATGCGTTTCGGTCCGTCCGGCGTCTGGATGGTCAGGTGGCCGCGGAGTCCAATGGGCAGGTCGAACTGCGACACCTGGTAACCCTTCGGCAGGTCCGGGTAAAAATAATTCTTGCGCGCGAACTGGTTCACCGGCTGGATTTCGCAATGCGTGGCGAGGCAGGCTTTCATGGCGTACTCCACCACCTTGCGGTTGAGCACCGGAAGCACGCCGGGCATGCCGAGGCAGACCGGGCAGGTGTTCTCGTTGGGCTCTTTGCCGAATTCGGTGGAGCAGGAACAGAAAATCTTGGACCGGGTTTTCAACTGGGCGTGGACTTCCAGTCCGATGACCGTTTCGTATTTCATGGGGCGTGTGTTTCCGGGGCCGTGGGCCGGGTTGCATTGCGGCCGGAGGCCGGGCAATGGATTGAATCTACGGATTCTAATACATGGCGGAAAAAGCCGTCAACTTTCTCTACATGGCGGTGAAGCCGCCGTCCACAGGAAGCAGGGTGCCGGTGATGAATGACGACTCGTCGCTGGCCAGAAACAGGCAGGCGTTGGCGATCTCTTCCGCCTTTGCGAACCGTCGCAGGGGATAGTAATGCTCTTTCCAGTCTTCCATCAATTCGGCGTTGCCGCGCAGTTCCTCGGTCATGTCCGTCTCCACCATGCCGGGGCAGACGGCGTTGGAACGGATGTTCATGGGACCGTATTCCACCGCAATCGAACGGGAAAGCTGGTTGAGGGCGCCCTTGGAGACGTTGTACGCTCCAGTTTGCGGCACGGCAACGAGGCCGAGGATGGAACTGATGTGCACGAGAGAGCCGGATTTCCGCTCGACCATGTGGGCCAGCACCCGGCGGGTCAGGAGGAACAGACCGCGCAGGTTGATGTCCAGCACCTGATCCCACATGTCGTTGGGGGTCTCGTGCAGGGCACCGCCCCCTAGCGTTCCCGCGTTGTTGACCAGCACGTCGATCTGGCCGAACTGCTTGAGGGTGATTTCGATCAACCGGTCCACGTCTTCTTCTTTGGTGATGTCTCCCGGAACGGCCAGGACGTTGGCTCCCAGCCGCCGGGCCGCCGCTTCCAGCGGGTCTTTTCGCCGTCCGAACAACGCGAGGCGCGCACCTTCCTTTTGAAACCGCTCTGCGCAGGCGAGGCCAATGCCGGTACCGCCGCCGGTGATGATGACGGTCTTGTTCTCAAGTCTCATGGCCGATTCCCCGTACAAATGTGGATGTTTCATCTATATAATGGTGAAGCCTGAAATATACCATTTCACGCTGCTGCAAAACACCGCAATTCTTCCCACGGACCCGGAGGCACCGGAATGGCCAGTTTGAAATACGTTTACTACCTGTTCGGCGGATTTATCGGATTCGTCTGCGGGCTCATTATCCAGATGATATTCATGGCGCTGGAGAGGTCCGGCACCCTGATTCTGGGCAACTTCGCCCGCGACTACGGCGTGGTGGGCCGCATCATGATTTATCTGGTGGAGGGCATCCCTTACATGGGTGTGGCCTTCGGCATCCTGCTCGTCCACTATATGTTCGGGCAGCGGTTTGCCGAGGAAAATCAGGATGATGGCGGTAAAGAAAATTGAAACCAAAAATTGCAAGGTTTACAATAGCCTCCGATTGAATCGGTGATACAATAAAAATATCAATACCTTCTGAAGCAAATTCATGACCAGCAAGTTCAACGAAAATATCCTGAAAGCCCTCACCACCACGGAGGAGGCGCTTAAAATATGCAAAGAGGCGATGGAAGACGCCAATGACGAAACCTGTCGCGCCATGTATGCGGCCATGATCAAGGACTGTGAAAAGCACGTCCAGATGCTGAAAGGGGAGATCGATCTCCACAAAGTCCAGAAAAAATGGGATGACAACTCGAAGTAGTGGGTATGCGTATCTTGATCGTTGAGGACGAGAAAAAGGTCGCCGGATTCATCAAGAAAGGTTTGGAAGAGGAGACCTACGCCGTCGATGTGGCCACCGACGGAGAGGAAGGCCAGAACCTGGCGGAGATGAACCACTACGACCTGATCATCCTCGACCTCATGTTGCCGAAGATCAAAGGGCTTGATGTGCTCGCGCACCTGCGCGGAAAGAACATCAATACCCCGATCATCCTGCTGACTGCCAAGGATTCCGTTGAGGACAAGGTGACCGGGCTCAACCAGGGCGCCGACGATTACCTGACCAAGCCCTTCGCCTTCTCGGAACTGCTGGCGCGGATCCGCTCGCTGATGCGGCGGGGGCAAAGCGAGACCAAGACCCTCCTGCAGGTCGGCGACCTGACTCTTGACCTGGTCAGCCACAAGGTGAAGCGCGGCGGCGAGGAGATCGAACTCACGGGCAAGGAGTACAGCCTGCTGGAATACTTCATGCGCAACGCGGGAAAGGTGCTGACGCGGACCATGATCGCCGAGCACGTGTGGGATTACAATTTCGATACGTTCACCAATGTCATTGATGTGTACGTCAACCACCTGCGCAAGAAGATCGACAAGCAATACGATCACAAATTACTGCACACCTTGAGGGGCGTCGGATATGTGATGAGGGAATAGAAGATGGTATTCAATTCCATTCGTTCCAGACTGACCGCCCTGTACGTCGCCCTGCTGGGAATCATCCTGATTCTGTTCAGCATCATCCTCTATTACTTCCTCAACAACCGCCTTTACGAAAGCATCGACAACTCGCTCAAGCTGTCGGCCAGCGTGGTGCGCAAGACCGCACAACTGGATTACTCCCGCACGCCGCTTCCGGGCCTCGAGTTTCTTTTCGAGCAGTTCCTGGGATACGGCAACCTCAACAAGTTCTACCGTATCTACGATGGCTCCGGCAACGTCGGGTCGCGTTCCAAAAATATCGATGCCTCCAAATTTCCGTTGTCCCAGGACGCCTACGGACGGGCGTTGAAAGGTGAGATGACGTACGAGACCTTCACCGTCGCCGACGGCCACCCTATCCGCGTCATCACCATGCCGGTACTCCGCGACGGCACACTGGTCAACCTCATCCAAGTAGGAACGTCGCTTGAAGGTGTCAAGGAAACCATGCGCAACCTGCGCATCTTCCTGTTCACCGGGGTGCCGACAGTCTTGCTGTTGAGCGCGCTGGTAGGCCGGTTCCTGGCGCGGCGGTCGCTGGAACCGGTGGCGAAGATCACGCACACCGCACGCGACATTGCCAGCGGCGGCGATCTCAGCCGGCGCATTCCGGTACCGGAGGTTCAGGATGAAATCGGCAACCTCGCTCTCACGTTCAACGACATGATGGACCGCCTCGAACGGTCGTTTGCCAAAATTCGCCAGTTCAGCAGCGATGCCTCGCACGAGCTGCGTACGCCGCTCACGGTGATGAAAGGGCAGAGTGAGCTCGGGCTCAGCAAGCTGCGCAAGCCGTCGGAGTACCAGGAGGTGCTGTCCAGCAACCTGGAAGAGATCAACTACATGTCGCACATCCTTGACGACCTGTTTATCCTCGCGCGGGCGGACGAAGGTCAACTGCCCATGGAAACGGAACGCGTCAACCTCGTCACTGTTATTGAGGATGTGTGCAAGAATGTTGAAATTCTCGCGGAAGAAAAACAGATCGAAATCAAGATCGCCTACCTGGAGTCGGCGGAGGTCATTGGTGACGGACATCGCCTGAAGCAGATGGTGTGGACGCTCCTGCACAATGCGGTCAAGTACACACCGGAGAAGGGCCTCATTAAAATCACTTTGCAGGATCTGGGAGACTACGCGTTCCTCAGCATTCAGGACAACGGCATCGGTATCCCGGAAACAGATCTGCCGTGGATTTTCGACCGGTTCTACCGCGTGGACAAGGCCCGGTCGCGTTCCGAAGGCGGCAGTGGGCTGGGTCTCAGTATCTGCAAGCACATTGTCGAGATGCACAACGGCACCATCGAAGTGGAAAGCAAGATGGGCGAGGGCACGCGATTCAAAATCCGCCTGCCCAAGGACCGTGCCGCCAGCCGCAAAATCGCCTGACCCCTTTTCGAATCTTCCGGGTGTCCTCCGTTTCTTATCCCGGGCCCAGCCCGATTTTCTGCAAAGTGGGGAAATCCGAATTCGCGACAAAGGGGATTCCGGATCTACGTTTTTCCATCGGACAAACCCGGTTGGATACGGGCTCAGCCCGGTTCACTGCAAAATAAAAAATTCCGTGGTACCCTGTAACCATCCCCTTTCCACATTCCACAGGAGATATATGGTCATACTGCGGATTGTGTCCCTGGTCCTGTTGTTCGCGGTTCCGGGCTGTCTGTTTTCCGGAACGCCGCCGGAATCTCCCAACACGGTTCACTATTACCAGTTCTCCCTTCCCGGTTTCAACGCGACCTTTGACCCACTGATCAAACGGTTCCATCAGCTTCACCCCGGCTACCGGGTCCAGGTGCATCAACTTCCCACCGGCACCGACGACCAGCACCAGTTTTACATGACACATTTGAAAACCCGTGGATCCGGCCGTATCGATGTGCTGGCGCTGGATGTGATCTGGATGGCGGAATTCGCACGCGCCGGATTGCTCTCTTCGCTCAATGAAATTTTGCCAGAGGAAGAGTGGAACGATTTCTTTGCCCCCAGCGTGCAGGCAGGAACGTTCCGCGAAACCCGATATGGTGTGCCTCTGTTCGTCGATAGCGGCGTGATGTACTCGAGAAAAGACCTGTTGCAGAAGCATGGATTCAGCAAGCCACCCGCTACATGGGGTGAGTTGGTGACGATGGTTCAAACCATCAAGCAGGCGGAAGGGGACGACCGGCTTCACGGATTTGTCTGGCAGGGCCGTCAATATGAGGGGCTGGTCTGCAACTTCATGGAGTTTCTGCCGCGGGACGAGTCGTGGCTGCTACCTGGGAATGGAAAGCGATTGAACCGTGCCCTGATCGAACCGCGTCTGCGGTTCATGCGAAGGCTTTTGACCGACGGAGTCTCACCGCGGTCTGTTTTGGCGATGGCGGAAGAGTCGAGCCGCCACGTTTTCCAGAACGGACGAGCGGTGTTCATGCGCAACTGGCCGTATGCGTGGCGGCTGTTGCAACAGCCGGATTCGCCGGTTGCAGGCAGGGTGTGGATGTCGCCCCTGCCAGCTGTGGAACGGGGTGAGGCGGGACATGGAACGCTGGGCGGGTTTTTGCTCGGAATGCATCGCGACACGCCGGTACCGGAAGCAGCACAGGCTTGGATCGCGTTTCTGACACGACCTGATGTTCAGCACGAGTTGTGGCTCAAGTTGGGATTGACCCCGGCTCGCAAATCGGTTTTGGAGGGTGCCCCGCCTCTCGATGCGCCGCCTGTAAACGTTCTGTTCGAGGCTATGGAGCAGGCCGTGCCGCGTCCGACCATGCCGCTGTACATGCCCCTGTCGCAATCCCTGCAGGCCTATCTGAACGGTGGGCTGGGGGAGGTGTATTCCATGGACGAGGCAATACGGTTGATAGACGCGGACCTTCAACGTTTGACGCGGGTGCTGGACGATGAAACAGGAACTTAAAGACCGCCTGCTGTTTCTGGGGCCATTGTTGATTCTTCCGGGACTTTTAGTGGCGTGGCCGCTTTTCGAAATCGTGATCCTCGGATTCAAAACCAGGGTGACATTGTTCGGGATCGACCGCTGGGTGGGGCTGGACAATTATCAGTACCTGTTCGGCGGAGATTTTCGTTTCTGGAAATCGGTGACAAACACGTTGTACTTCACCGGCGTGTCCGTGATGCTGGAATTTTTCATTGGTTTTGTGTTTGCGCTGTACCTGCGGTTCGGGGCGGGATCGGTGTGGTGGAAAACGATCCTGCTTCTGCCTTGGGCGATTCCAAATGTGGTCAGCGCGCGGTTGTGGCAGTGGATGTTTCACTCGGAAGCGGGAATTGTCAACCACATCCTGCAGACACTGGGTGCAGTGAAGGCCCCGGTGTACTGGCTGGCGAATCCGGACCTTGCTCTTCATGCCGCCATTCTGGCAGACGTTTGGAAGACGACCCCGTTCATGACGCTTCTTTTATTCGCAGGACTTCAACGCGTTCCGGAATCTCTTTTGATGGCGGCGCGGGTGGACCGCACACCGCCGCTCCGTCTGCTCATGCGCATTTTGCTTCCGGCCCTGCGGCGGGTGATCCTCACCGCACTGGTCTTGCGTTTCCTCGATGCTTTCCGGGTGTTTGACGTGATTTATGTGATGACGGGCGGCGGCCCGGCCAACAGCACGGAAACGCTTTCCATTTATGCTTACCGCACCTATTTTCAGGCGTTGCAGTTCGGGTACGGTTCATCCGTGGCGCTGGTGCAAGTGGGGATGATGATTGCCCTCACCTGGCTTGTTGCCGCCGTCCTAAAAGACCGGAGGCAGACGGTATGAGGCGGATGAACCATTTTCTTTTCCTGTTCGTGTTGTTCGCGTGGAGCCTGGGGCCTTTTATCTGGCTTTGGGTCACCTCGGTGAAGCCTCCCGGCACGGTGGCGCAACTGCCGCCGATATGGCCACAGGCGTTCAGTTTGGAGAACTACCGTTCCGTTTTGCAGAACGACGCGTTCCTGAATGTTGTGGCGAACAGCCTTTATGTGTCGCTGGGTGCGACGGGGTGG
>NZ_HG422173.1:2673210-2744812 GCF_000341545.2 Nitrospina gracilis 3/211 | reverse complement strand
GTTTTGCAGAACGACGCGTTCCTGAATGTTGTGGCGAACAGCCTTTATGTGTCGCTGGGTGCGACGGGGGTGTCGGTGGTGGTGGGAACGATGGGTGCGTTCGGATTGAGTGTGCTGATGACGCGGAACCGCGAGATGGCCCTTCTGGCTCTGCTGGTGGTGTTCATGCTGCCGCAGGTGGCGGTGGTGACGCCACTGTATGAAGTGTTGGGGGTTCTGGGGGGAATGGACACGGTATGGGGGCTCGTCCTCGTGTACAGCATGTTCACCGTGCCGCTCGTGGTGTGGGTGATGACACGGTTTTTCGAGGAAATTCCGCGCACGTTGTACCACGCGGCGCGGGTGGACGGATGCGGCGCTTGGACCGCGTTCCGGCGTGTGTACCTTCCCCTCGGCGTTCCGGGCATGGTGTGTGCGGGACTGCTCGGAATCATCTTCTGCTGGAACGAATTCCTGTTTGCCTTGACGTACACCACGTCCTACGCGTCGCGCACCATTCCTGTGGGGATCACCTTGTTCACGGGTCAATACGAATTTCCTTGGGGAGAAATTGCCGCCGCCAGTTCCCTGGTCACATTCCCCATTCTGCTGGCGGTGGTCGGGGCACAGAAATACCTGGTACGCGGACTGGTGGGAAGTGGAATAAAAGGTTAAATATGAGCACCATACGTCTCGAACACATCGCACACCGCTTCGGCAAACGACGGGTTCTGGATGACATCGACCTCGATATCGAGCAGAGCGAGTTCCTCATCGTTCTGGGTGCGAGCGGCTGTGGTAAAACCACCCTGCTCAACCTGATCGCGGGATTGCTGACACCGGAATCCGGCCGCATTCTGTTCTCAGGGCGCGACGTCACGGCGCAGGATGTGTCCCGGCGCAATGTCGCGTATGTGTTTCAGGATTATGCGCTTTACCCGCACATGACGGTTGAGGAGAACATCCGCTTCCCGCTGGAGAATATGAAATGGTCGAAAGCGAGTATGGAGGTCCAAGTGGAGGAAACGCTTGAGCGTCTCCATCTGGCAGACGTCCGTGGCCAGATTCCGGCCCAGTTGTCCGGCGGACAGAAACAGCGGGTGGCCATTGGTCGGGCGCTGGTTCGGGATCCTGCCGTGTTCCTGTTCGATGAACCGCTCAGTAATCTGGACCCGCAGCTTCGTGACCACCTGCAGGTCGAACTCAAACACCTCCACCGTCAATTGGGAAAAACATTCGTTTACGTGACGCACGACGCGCATTCGGCGATGGTTCTGGGCGATCGCGTGGCTTTCCTATCCGGGGGACGCATCAGGCAGGTGGCGTCGCCTGCGGCCCTGTACCGGGAACCGGCGGCCTTGGAAATTGCCCGGTTTTTTGGCTTTCCTCCGTTTAATGTCCTTGAACAACAAGGGTTGAACCAACTGTTTCAGGAACCGATTCCGAAAACCGCCGTGAAAGCCGGCATCCGCTCGGAACACGTACGGATTCTCCCTGATGAAACCGGGATCTGTCAGGTCCTGTGGGTGCAGTCGCTGGGAGACCGGACTTTCGCCACGGTGTCGTTGGGAGGTGTTTCTCTGTGTGGTGTGTGCGAATATTCCGACCTGCGGGAAGGAGAACGGGTGGCCGTGCACATCGATAAAAATAATATGATGTATTTTGACGAAGAGGATTTTAGAATAACGGATTGTTGACTGGTTTTAAAAATTTGTAGATTGTTTGGAGAGGAGGAATCTGGAATGCGGGTGCACCGACCTTACGGACCGGTTCTTGTAATGGGCGAGGTCCTGTTTGACAAGTTTGAGAGTGGAAAGCGGCTGGGAGGAGCGCCGTTCAATTATGCCTTTCATCTTCACAAGATGGGCATTCCCGTGCATTTTATCAGCCGGGTCGGAGACGATGCCGAGGGCCGTGAGATTCTCGAATTTGCCAGAAACCACGGATTCCCCACCGAGGGCATCCAGATCGATCCTCATCATCCGACGGGAGAGGTGACGGTCAATTCCGATTCCAGCAACGGGCATCGATTCGAAATTTTGCCGGACCGTGCTTACGATTTCATTGAGGTCGATGTGTATCTCCAAAAACGTTTTCGTGATGACATACCGTTCACATACTTCGGCACCCTCATCCAGCGAAACGGCAAATCCCGGGAAACGTTGCATGAGATTCAGAAAAAACTGGGATGGAAGTCCACCTTCCTACTGGATATCAACCTGCGTGCTCCGTTTTACGACCGGGATGTGATCGAAAATTCGCTCAAAAATTGCGACATCCTGAAGGCCAACCGGCACGAGCTTCAGGAAATCAAAAGGCTTCTTGACATAGATAAAACGGTTGCGGAGCTCCCACGCTTCCTGGCGGAACGTTTCAAGCTGGGGTTGGTCTGCGTGACCAATGGAAGTAAGGCCAGCGTCATTTATGAAACGGGAAACCGGGAACCTTTCTACTGCACTCCCGATGACAGCATGGAATTCGTGGATTCCGTCGGTGCGGGAGACGGGTTCAGTTCCATGCTGTCGCTGGGCTACATGGCAAGCTGGCCGTTGCAAACGGTCCTCGAGCGCTCCTGCGTGTTTGCCACCGGCTTGTGCGGGTTGGAGGGCGCGTTACCCGGCGACGACAAACTTTACCAACCTTATCGACTGGTCAGGTAATGGGTCAGAACAGCCAGGGCCTGTACATCATGATGTTCAGCATTCACGGTTTGGTCCGCTCCCGGAACATTGAAATGGGCCGGGACGCGGATACCGGCGGACAGGTGAAGTACGTCATCGAACTGGCTGAAGAACTGGGCAAGCGTCCGGAAGTTCGGCGGGTGGACCTGTTCACGCGTCTCATACGCGACCGCCGTGTGTCGGAAGATTATTCTGTTCCGGTGGAAAATCTCACCGACAAGGTCCGTATCGTTCGCATTCCCTGCGGCGGCGGCAAATACATCCGCAAAGAATTGCTGTGGAACCACCTCGACGAATTCATCGACAAGACGGTTAAGTACATCAAGCGCGAGGACAACATCCCTTATCTCGTTCACGGGCATTATGCCGACGGAGGTTACGTGGCGAGACACCTCGCGTCCTTGTTCGGTGTGCCGTTCGTGTTCACCGGGCACTCACTGGGCAAAGCCAAAAAATCCAAGCTGTGCGACGAGGGCCTGTCCGACGAGGACATGAACCGGAAGTATCACATTGATTACCGGATCCGGGTGGAAGAGAAAATTGTCGGTTGCGCCGACCTGGTGGTCACCAGCACCCACCAGGAGGTGGAACAGCAATATGGGATGTACGAGCACAACACCGTTCCTGAATACCTGGTCAATCCCCCGGGGCTTGATCTGGAACGGTTCTTTCCTTATTACGCGGAGGATCAGGAAAACGAACACAGCCGCCAGGCGCGGGTGGCCATCAACAACGAGTTGAACCGGTTTTTCCTGAACACGGACAAGCCGCTCATTCTTGCTTTGTGCCGTCCGGACAAACGAAAAAACATCGGCGCACTCATTCAGGCTTACGGCGAGAGCAAGGAGCTGCAGGCCATTGCCAACCTGGCCGTTTTTCTGGGCATTCGCAAAAACATTATGGACATGGGCGACAATGAAAAATCCGTGCTCATTGAAACTCTTTTGCTCATGGACAAATACGATTTGTACGGAAAGCTGGCCATCCCAAAGAAACACGATTTCACGTATGAAGTGCCGGAGCTATACCGCATGGTGGCTTTGCGTCAGGGTGTGTTCGTGAACCCCGCACTCACGGAGCCGTTCGGCCTGACCCTGCTGGAATCCGCCGCCTGCGGTGTTCCCATTGTCGCCACCAATGACGGTGGTCCGGTGGACATTGTCAAGAACTGCCAGAACGGTCTTCTGATCGATGTCTCGGATCCGAACACCATCAGCCGGGCTATCAAGGAAATTTTAATCGATCCGGAAGAATGGAAGAGGTATTCCAGCAACGGTATCAATAACGTGCGCAAGCATTACACCTGGGATGCGCATATCGATCGTTACCTGGAAACGATCCAGGGGTTGAGGGGAGGGTCTCATAAGGATTTGTATGCCATAGACGGCGATCCCATTGCCGTAAAGATGCTGAGTCGGAACAAGATGATTGTTTGTGACATCGACAACACCCTGACCGGGGACACGGAATCCCTGGAAAAACTGCTTGCTTTGATTGACCCTTATAAAAAATCCATTGCATTCGGTGTGGCGACGGGTCGAACCATCGACTCCGCCCTGGAGTTTCTCAAGGAAAATAATGTTCCCGTTCCGGAAATACTGATCACTTCCGTCGGTGCTGAAATTTATTATGGGGGTTCCGGCAATCCTGATCAGGGCTGGGCCATGCACCTGCGCCAGAAATGGGACAAGGAAAAAATCAAGAGGTTGCTTGGTACGCTTCCGTTTTTGGAACCACAGGAGCCTGAAACCGAACGCGAATTCAAGGTCAGTTACTATATGGAACCCAAGGAGGAATATCTAAAGCAGGCCCACGATCTGTTGACCCGTAACGGATGCCGTTACCAGTTGATTTATTCGCATCAGCAATTTCTCGATATCCTGCCGCAGCGCGCCTCCAAGGGGAAAGCCATCCGCTACCTCAGCTATAAATGGGAAATCCCTCTGGATAATTTTCTGGTCGCCGGAGATTCTGGGAACGACGAAGAAATGATGCGCGGCGACCCCAAGGGCGTGGTGGTTGGAAATTACAGTGAGGAAATGGAAATGCTTAGGGGCAAGCGGGGTGTATATTTTTCCAAATTAAACTACGCGGCGGGAGTGATCGATGGCATTCACCGCTACCGATTCCTGGAGTCTTGAAGTGAACGATTCGTATTCCATCGCAACGCTTTTGAAGGAAGCAGAGGTCCGGTGCTTCCGAGAGTTCATATATGAACTGGATCGGGAACCGCAGAGGCATTTTCTGCGCAATGACATTGTGCTCAAATCCGAAGCGTACCTCAGGCAGAAAAACAAGGCCCACCCGGAATTGGGCGGATTCGACGGCCTGGAACATTTTCTATCACGGACGCAGGAAATGCTGTTGCTGGACCAGTACGCAGTGCTTCTCTATCGGGCGAAAGTCGGTCAGTATCAATTTTACCGGTTTCATAAAAATGAAGAAACGGTCGATGAATTGAGTCCGGAGGAATTTCTGGATTACCGCGAAGTGGTGGCGGGCTACCCGTACGAACCCGCCGAAAAGAAACTGGAAATCAACTTCGGCCCGTTTTACAGCCTGGGACCGGTAATTCGGGATCACCGTAAAATCGGTTCGGGTCAACGGTTTCTTAACAGTTTCATGGCGGGAAAACTGCAGGGGGAATGGAGCAAATGGCAGACCCACCTTTGCGACTTCCTAAAAATCCACAGTATCAACGGCGAACAAATTCTCGTGGATGGGCAAATCGTGCAGGACCCGCACCAGTTATTCGAGGCCCTGCAGAAAGCCATCAGCTACCTGGAACGTCAACCGGAGAACGGACCGATCCAGAAGGAGAAAAGTCATTTGCGGGGCCTGGGGTTTTGTGACGGGTTCGGCGATACGGTGGGCAGGGTGCTCAAGAACCTCCAGTTGCTGGCCAACCTGCTGGAGGAACCGCGGGCGGAAAACCTGGAGGAATTCATCAACGTCATTCCCATGGTGAGCCGGGTGGCCATCATTTCCCCCCATGGCTGGTTCGGGCAGGAGAATGTGCTGGGCCGTCCGGACACGGGAGGGCAGGTCGTTTATATCCTCGACCAGGTGAAGGCCCTGGAAAAATACCTGAAAACCTCGCTCAAAAACGCAGGCCTCAAGGCCCAACCGAAGATCATCATCGTCACTCGCCTGATTCCGGAAAGCGAAGGAACCACCTGCGACCATCGTTTGGAAAAAGTACATGGAACGCAAAACTGCTGGATATTGCGTGTGCCGTTCAAGGACGACCAACAGGGCATCGTTCCGCACTGGATGTCCCGATTCCGCGTGTGGCCCTATCTGGAACAGTTCGCTCTTGATGCCAAGAATGAACTTTTGACGGAATTCGGCGGAAAGCCCGACCTCATCGTCGGCAACTATTCCGACGGGAACCTGGTTGCATCGCTTCTTGCATCGTGGTTGCAGGTCATCCAGTGCAATATCGCGCACGCGCTGGAAAAACCAAAATACCTGTTCTCCGCACTGTACTGGAAAGATCTTGAGCCCGACTATAATTTTTCCTTGCAGTTCACGGCCGACCTCATTGCCATGAACAAGGCGGATATCATCATCTCCAGCACGTCTCAGGAGATCGCGGGCACCGACACGAGCATGGGCCAATACGAATCGTATCGACTGTTTTCCATGCCAGGTCTTTACAAGGTGGCTAATGGCGTCCACTTGCATCACCCAAAATTCAATGTGGTGTCGCCGGGAGTGGATGATTCGTTGTACTTTCCGTTCACGCAGAAGAACAAGCGCATGGAAAATCAGACGAGTGAGTTGACGGAGCGCTTGTTTCAGCACGCTGGTCCGGAGGCTTACGGCGAGTTGAGCGACCCGGACAAGCCGCCTATTTTCACCATGGCACGCCTCGACAAAATCAAAAACCTGACAGGGTTGGTTGAAGCATATGGCCAGAGTCCGCAGTTGCAGGAAATGGCGAACCTCATTGTGGTGACGCGGTCAATTCGTGAAGAAGGCGTGGAAGACGATGAGGAGCGCCATCAATTGAAACGCATGTATGAATTGATTGCTCAATATGATCTGTATTCTAAAATACGCTGGGTGGAAAACTCGTCACGGCAGAACGGAGCCGAGATGTACCGCATCATGGGGGACCGCCAGGGGGTATTTGTGCAACCAGCCCTGTTCGAAGCCTTTGGCCTGACGGTACTGGAGGGCATGGCCAGCGGACTTCCTGTATTTGCCACGCAATTCGGCGGACCGCAGGAGATCATCCAGGACGGCAGGAACGGCTTCCTCATCAACCCCACCCAACCGTTGCTCATCAGCGAACCGCTGGTGAAGTTCCTGGCGCGCGCCGGCTCCGACTCAACCTACTGGAAAACAATTTCGGGCCAGGCCATTTCACGCGTAAAAGAGGCATACACGTGGAAGCTGTACTCGGAAAAACTGCTCAAATTCGCGAAGTTGTATGGGTTCTGGAATTATTCGGAATTATCCGAGGAAAAAAAGAACTGGATCAATACTGCAATCTACTATTTCACCTGTTTTTCAAGAAACGCGCTGACATGTTGATGCCGAAATAAACCGGTCTTTTGGAAACGTGGAATGTGGATGGCCAGGTCAGCGGATCCACACCAAAGGCTGGTACACCCATGCCTTATCGCCCATCGCATCGACGATTTGCACCCAGTTGTTCTCTACCTTGAGGACTTTAACCGAAAAGTATTTGTCTACCGGGCTCCACGGAACGCGGGAATGATTGGTTCCGGGCCCTGTTCGCATATTTGTTTTGTTCTGTTTGACCACCGCGCATTTGAAGTTGTTGGTGATCAGTCTCTCGTGCAGCCAGTAGATGTCGCCGTCAACGTCCTGAACCCTGAGCCATTCACCTTTCTTTGCCAACTGCTGGAAGGGCATGTACTTGAACACCTCCCACAGTTTCTCGAAATTCAGGCCGGGACCTTTTCGTAAATTGGCTTTTTTGACGTTCACACATAGAGCCTGCGCCTCGATGGCGGTGAAGGGAAGGGAAAGGATGGCTACAGCGAGAATCAACAGGGACGTAAGAGACAGTTTAAAACGACGCATGGTTGTTTCCGGATTTGATGGTGATTTCTGGATTGAAGTTCGACAACCTTGAAACATGCTGCAACAGCGGTGCGCAAAGGATCTTGGGCGGCAAGCCGATTTTGCCAAGCTGTGATAGCGGGTTAGGTGCCATCCGCAAGTAAGTCGACAATCAGCTTACCACCATCCAATGTCAGATTCAATTCGCCCTCAAGCGGGATGCTTTTCGCTCAACGCCGGCCGCGTTCCAGCCACCAAAGGCCGCCGGAAAGCACCAGATGAATCATTCCGACCTGCAACAGAAACCGTGGCAATTCCCAGTAAGAAATTTCGCGATCGTTCAATCGATAAGTGAACGAGAAAAAGTCTTTTTCAATGCGGTCGCCTACCTGGACTTCCTTGAACAGATCTCGTTTCACGCGTTTTTTCTTTTCGGTGCCTTCATCGGTATTCACCGATAAGTAATAGGACTGTGTTTGAAACAGTTTCTCCTCAATGTTTTTGTCCGTGATCTCCCCAGCCATTGACGTGAAGAATTTGAAAAAATAAAGCGCTCCGAACATCGCGACCATTAACACTCTGGGATTTAATAACAGCCGTTGCATCCGGTCCTTCTCTGTGGGACGCGCCCGCAGGTCGCCCACGAAAAAGGAATGGATGAACGGTGTGATGAAATCGTACTGAAAATACGGATAGCCGGAATAATGCGGCCGGTAAAATCGATGCGGTCCCTTCGGCCCAGAATGTGGGGGCGGAGCCCCAAACAATAGAGCGTCGTAGTCCCGGCGCCGGTTCAGGTTGGACAACACGCGGTAAGCTTCCGCAATTTCTGCAAACCGGTCGTGATGTCCATCGCGGCTTTCCGGGTTTTTGTCCGGGTGATGCTGTTTCGCCAACTCGCGGTACGCCTTTTTGATTTCTGCATACGTCGCTTCGGGGGCCACGCCCAGGATTTCGTAATGATTTTTAGTTGTCATAAGGGCTGCCGATTGATTAGGCCAGTCAGGAACGGCGGGGTGCGCGTAGAGTGCGGCGCGCGATGAAGTACAACGCCAGCACCGAACATATTGTAATTGCCACGTTTCCCCACTCCAGTTCCTTGAGGGCGTCCATAACAAGCGGACCGGAATAATAGCTGGCGGCGGTGTAGACAATGGAAAACAGGACGTTGCCCAGAAACGAAAAGGCCACGTAACGGCGCGCGTCGTAGTGAATCATCCCCGCGAACGGGGGAATGATTTTGGACACCGCGAACAGGAAGCGGCCGAGGATCACCACCACCGCCGGGCGCGTCTGGAACATGCGGTGCGTTGTGGCGATAGCGCCTTCCATGCGGCTCACCCAGGAAAAGCGCATCCAGTACGCCAGCCCCGTTTTGTAACCGAGAAAATATAGGAACAGGTCGGCGATCCATCCCCCTGCGAACCCGCACAAGAGAACGCCGTACACATTCAACAGGTCTTTGGATGCGGCGATGCCGCCGAACACCAGAAACAGGGGGATGCCATAATGATCGAAATAAGTGCCGACGAGAACGATGCCGTAACCGTAATCCGCGACCAGACCTTCAATGGTCTCGGGAGACATTATTCACAGGCGTCGCAAAGCAGGTTGGACAGGGCGTTCATACAGCAACACCCGGCATAGGCGCCCGCCCCTGAGGTGGCGCTGTGGACGAAGGTTTCCTTCAAATCCGGACGCTCGTAATACCCCGGAGGCATCTGCCGGTTCCCCTGCTGGGGCGGGCCCGGTTGCTGGTATTGCTGGGGAGTGCGCATTTCGGGATTGTCCACGATCTGCGTGCCGCACCGCGTGCAGAAGTTGGCCTGATCCGAGTTCTCCGCTCCACAGTTGGGGCAAAACATATTCTCTCCTGTCGTTAAAAATCCTTGCAGTTGAAAAACATCTTTTCGGAAACGGGTTTTCGAAGCACCAAAGCGTCGTGCGCCTTTTGTGCTTCCCGGTCCAGGCTGTAGGTGACGATGTTGTTCACGATCGTCCAGGCGTCGCGCAGGTCCAGGTCCGGAAGGAGGTTCAGCATCCGGTCGCGGCCCGCGTGGACCGTTTCGAGGTATTTATTATAGGTATCCCGCAGGCAATTTTCATCGGTTAAATTCAACCCCGGCTCGGCGCGCAGGAGGGGGTTGAATCGGCACGCCGAATGGTCCGCGTGCAGGTCCGCCAGGGCGTCGAGTAAATTGATCAACCGTCCCAGCTCAAGGAAAAAAGCGTAAAGCGCCTCGAAGCGGTCCTTGCCGATCTTGTCCTGGAACGCCTGCGTCATGATGTGCGCGAACACCTTGCCCCACTGATCGAGAAAGCGGTCAATGGCCGTCACCGATAGGTCCCGCTCCATGCGGTGCAGGGCGGCGACCTCTCTTTCGACATATTCGAGGTCGATGTTGAAACGCTCGTACAACTTTTTGCTTTTGCGGAATGTGCGATTGAGACGGCGCTGAACCCAGCCGTTGTACCGTCTCAACCAGAAACCGGTTTCGTCTTCCAGGTTGTCCTGGAACTTGATGACAAACGCCAGCAAAGAAACGGCCGCTCCCAGTTGCACCGCCTCATGCTCCGGTGGAAGGGCGGCGACTTTGGCGATAGGCACGCCCGAACAGCGGTCCTTGACCGCCCCAATGTCTTGCACTACCATTTCGTTGTAAAGCATTGCCAGCAATGTGCCTTCGTAACTGTTGATGAAGGCGTACGGCCGCGAGTGGTTGCGTACCAGGTGCCGGCACACACTGCAATAGTACAGCTTGTAGTACGTGCAGTCCTTGACCAGCAATTCCATTTTGTAGGGTTTGACCAGTCCCAGCATGGGGTTGCCCGTGTTGAGTGTTTCCAATGTTTCAATTTTTCCCGGTATTGTAGCAGATGGCATGGCTCACGGTTTTGCAATTTATAGTGGTTGTGACCGTTGTGGTGTATTTCGGGTCCAACCTGCTGTCGCTGGTGCGGGTGCGCCCGGCGGCACCGCCTCTGCCGCGCATGCCATTTGTCTCCATATGCGTGCCCGCCCGCAACGAGGAACGCGATATCGAAGCTTGCCTGACGTCGCTCCTCACGCAGGATTACCCGGAGTTCGAAGTCATCGTCGTTGATGACCACTCCACCGACCGCACGTCCGAAATCATCCATGCGTTGCAGGAAAAGCATCCCCGCCTGAAAAGCATCCAGAGCGCGCCCCTGCCGGAAGGCTGGTACGGCAAACCGTTCGCACTTCACCAGGCCAGCCAGGTGGCAAATGGAAAGCTGTTGCTGTTTACCGACGCCGACCCTGTTTTCGAGCCCCACGCGCTGGCATCGGCGGTGCATTTCATGCAATTGCGAAGGCTGGATCTATTGACCCTCATGCCGCGTGCGCTCTTCGGTTCGTTTTGGGAGCGGGCTGTGCAGCCGGTGGTCTTCGGTCTGATCGCGGGATTGAGCCGATTTCGGAAGATTGCCGATCCCAACGACCCTCACGCAATGGGTTTTGGCGCGTTCATCCTGATCACCCGCGACCTGTACCGCAAGATGGGTGGGCACGAAGCCGTGCGCGCGCGCATTCTGGAGGATATCAGTCTCGCCCGCGTGGCTAAGCAGAACGGCGGGCGTGTGCTGGCCGCCGACGGCAAACGGCTGTTCTCCATCCGCATGTACCATTCGCTGAAGGAAATCTGGGAAGGCTGGAGGAAGAACGTGTTCCTCGCATTCAAGCAGTCGATCCCGAAGACGGTTTATTACGCCGCGATGATCCTCGGTTTCACCGTGACGCCGTGGCTGGTGGTGGTTGCCAACGCGGCAGTCGATGCCCCGGCGTGGGTGCAGGCGGTGTCCACCGTTGCTCTCCTCATAGTGTTGTTCACCGAAGTCAGCCTGTGCGAGGAGCTGGAGCTTTCCGGCTGGTGCATCTGGATTTTTCCGCTTGGCGGCCTCGTGGTGTGCGGCATCCTGTTCAACTCCATGATCCACGTACTGTTCAAGAAACAATCCATGTGGCGGGGGCGGCGCTACGCTTCGCCTACCTGAATGGCCCTGTTCGCCAAACCCTTTGAGTTCCCAAATTCCGGGTTGGGCTGAAAATTAAACAGACAATTTTATTTGGCGTTATGATGGAAGGAGTCCGCTCGTTGCGATTTTCGCATGCGAGGGGTTCTTGCCAATTGTCCGAGTCAGCACATGACAGATTCTTCCTACACCGACTTTATTCTGGAACAGCTTGAAGGGCTGGGACCGGTGCGTTGCCGCGCCATGTTTGGCGGTCACGGACTTTATGCCGATGACGTTTTTTTCGGCATTATTTACAACAACGTGCTGTATTTAAAAACGGATGGGAAAACCGTGTCCCAATACGTGGGGCAGGGAATGCGGCCGTTCCAGCCGCGACCAGGCCAGACCCTCAAAAACTATTACGAAGTTCCTACAGAGGTACTGGAAAACGCCGACAGGCTGATTGAGTGGGCGAGGAAAGCCGTGGCGGTGGACGATTCCAAAAAATGATGGGTTGTGGATCAAAGTGGAGACTTTTTTATGAATTCAGCATCTAAGTATATGAAAGCCGGGCTCATCCTGCTTCTTTGGATCGGTGTGGTGTTCCCCGGCTCTTACGATGAAGCGGAATCAGCGGACAGCCCGCCTGAGTTTTATATTTCCAAAAACATCTGTCCGTTTGAGTGCTGCAGCTATGGCCGCTGGCGTGCGGTGGGACCCGTGGATCTGAAAGATTCGCCCAACGGAAAACTGGTTGGAAGTGTGAAGAAGGGAGAACGCGTCGACGCCATCACTGGAGAGGTCCACGCGAAACCGGGCATTCTGAAAGTGGTGGTTCCTTTCAAGCAGTTCAAAAAAGGCGATACCATTTTCATCCTTCATTATATTGGCGAAGGTTTTTTCAAATATTGGCATCAGGGGAAAGTCGGTGAAGAAGAATTTATTTTCCTTCTGAACCTGGCGGAGGACGACCCCCTGTGTAAAATCCCGCGCGAGGACTGCTGGGGACAGCTGCAGAAGGCGGAAGAAAGTGTGTGGTGGGTGCAAATGAAAAACGCCAACGGAACCGTCGGCTGGACGGATCATCCGGAGCTTTTTGGCGACAAGGACAGTTGTGGTTGACACAGGGACAGTGGCGCCGTTGCGGTTTCACCTGGGAGAATCGATGGGTAACGATCGTGGCTGGCGAAGTTCCTGTGAACGTTTACTAGAGAGGTGGTTATGAAACTCACTCCCGGTAATTGCTGGGCTTATGTGCTGTTGCTGATCGTCACCGCGGGGTACAACGTGATGGTGATCTCCGGGCTCGCTTTGCTAAACCAGCACCTTGAGGCCATCGCACCTGTTCATTACTGGCCGCGCATCACGGTGGTGTTCGCCAACGAAGCGACGGTGATGCTGTGGCCGATTCTGGGCATCGTGTCGCTCATCGGCAACGTCGCATGGGGTGTGCACCGCGCCGGCGACACCGCCAACCGCGCGCCGCACGCGCTTCCCATGTTCTGCCACCTGGCGTGGATCGTCGCCTGCTCGCTGTGGCACATCGCCGGAGCCATGGCGCCGTTCATCCTGATGGGCGAACATCTTTAAGAAGTGGGGGATGGGCTACGACTTATTTTTCGATTCCTGCCAGTAGCGTTCCATTTCTTCGAGCGGCGTGTCCTTGAGTTCCTTGCCCTGTTTCGCCACCTGCTCTTCAATATAATGAAAGCGCTTTACGAACTTGTTATTGGTCTGGCGCAGGGCTTCTTCGGCATCGAGTTTCTTGAAGCGGGCGACGTTGGCCAGCACGAATAAAATGTCGCCCAGTTCGCTTTCCACATGCTCCTCGTCGCCGTCCCGTACCGCTTCCTTGAACTCGGCGATCTCCTCGTCCAACTTGGCGAACACCTCGTCGATCTTGTCCCAGTCGAAGCCCTGCTTCGCCGCTTTTTTTGTAACTTCTGCGCGCGTTTGAGTCCGGGCAGATGCAGGGGCACGCCGTCCAGAGCCGACGAGCGGCCTTGATTGGCCTTCTCGGATTTCTTGATCTGTTCCCACTGATCCACCACCTGGTCCGGCGTTTGCAGTTCGCCTTCCTTAAAGACGTGCGGGTGACGGCGCACCATCTTGTCGGCGATGGTGTTGACCACGTCCCGAATGTCGAATTCCTTCTGCAGTTCGGAAATCTTGGCGTGGAACAGGATCTGGTAGAGCAGGTCGCCCAGCTCGTCCTTGATTTTTTCCGGATCGTTGTGGTCGAGCGCCTCCAGCGCCTCGTAGGTTTCCTCCACCAGATAGGGTTTCAGTGACTCGCGCGTCTGCACCCGGTCCCACGGACAGCCGTTTTCCCCCATCAACCGGTCCACGATGGCGACCAGCTCTCCGAACGCTTTGGCGGCGTTTTCGTTCATGTTGCCTTCCTTGTTTATTTTGGTATGGTTCATTCGATAAATTCGAGGATGACCGAGTCGGCCAGATACAGCCCGCGCGTGGACAGAGCGAGATGGTCGCCGTGCACCGACACCAGTTCCTGTTCGCGCAGACGTTCGACGACGGAGCCGAACACCTTGTCGAACGGCACCTGGAAACGCTGTTCGAATTTCGGGATGCTGACGCCGCGTTTCAGGCGCAGGCCCAGCATCAACGTTTCGCCCATGGCGCGGCGGGCGTCAAGCGCTTCCTCGGTCTGCACCGCGTGACCGTCGGATTTAACGCGGTCGATGTAATGCGCGGGTGTGTTGAAATTTTTGAAGCGCACCCCGTCAAGGTATGACGACGCTCCGGCGCCGAGCCCCAGGTAATCGCCGTTTTCCCAGTACAGGATGTTGTGGCGGCTCTCGTAACCGGGTTTGGAGAAGTTGGAAATCTCGTAATGCTCGTAGCCCGCCTCCGCCAGCCGCTTGATGCTGTACTGGTACAACTCCAGTTGAAAATCTTCCGAAGGCAGGGTGAGTGCCCCCGCTTCATGCAGTTTGTGAAAAGCGGTGCCCGGCTCGATGGTCAGGTTGTAAGCGGAGAGGTGTTCCGGGTTCTTGGCGATGGCTTGTTCCAGGTTGTCCTGCCAGCGTACTTTCGACTGACCGGGCAGGGCGAACATGAGGTCGAGCGACAGGTTGTCGAACCCCGCGCGGCGGGCGCGCTCGACGGTTTGATGAATCTCCTTGACGCTGTGCACGCGATCGAGGGTTTTCAGTTCGTCCGAGTCGAACGACTGCACGCCGACGCTCAGTCGGTTGATCTCAGCGGCACGCAGGCATTTCAGGTTTTCCGTCTCGACAGTGGACGGGTTGGCCTCGGTGGTGATCTCCGCGTCGTCGGCCACGTCGAAATACCGTCTGCAGGCTTTGAGGATGCGGATCTGGTCGCCTGCCGGAAGCGTGGTGGGGGTTCCGCCGCCGAAAAAGATGGTCTCCACCCGTCGGTCTTTCAGCCGGGGCGCGTAGTGGCGGATTTCTTCGATCAGGGCCGGGACGTACCGCTCCCGTTCGGAGGCGTTCTCCGGATGCGAATTGAAATCGCAGTAGCCGCATTTGTGCAGGCAATAGGGAATGTGGATATAAAGGCCGACAGAGTCCATTGCGTTAACCACTTGGTTTCTGGTTTCACCTATAATACAATTTAACATTTTCGGCGTATAGCCCACATTTTGAGGAGTGCCCACAATATCACCACCAACGACACAGGATTCAAATCCGGCTACGCCAGTTTGATCGGCAAGCCCAACGTTGGCAAATCGACGTTACTCAACCGGCTGGTCCGCGAAAAGCTGGCGGCCATGTCGCGCCGTCCCCAGACCACACGCAACCGGATCACCGGCGTCTGCCACCTTAAAGGAGGGCAGATCATCCTCATGGACACGCCGGGCATCCACCAGGGCGCGCGTAAGCTGAACGAGGAGATGGTGAAGACCTCGCTCAGCACCTACGGGGATGTGGACCTGATCCTGTTCATGATCGACGCCCGGCAGGGATGCGGGGAAGACGATGCGTTTGTGCTGGAATCCCTGAAGCAGTCGCGCACGCCGAAAATACTGGTGATCAACAAAATCGATCTGATCCCCAAAGCGCGTATTCTGGAATTGACCAGCGAGATCAACGCGCGTGAGACGTTTGTCGAAACCGTGCCCATTTCGGCATTGAAGGAAGACGGGCTGGATCTTCTGGAGCAGGTGATCCTCAAACACCTTCCTGAAGGGCCGCGCTATTTTCCCGAGGACATGATCACCGACGCGCCCGAAGAATTTCTTATAATGGAAATCATTCGCGAAAAAATTTTCAAACTGACTGCAATGGAAATACCTTATTCCGTTGCGGTGGTAGTGGATGGTTTGCGTGAGGGGAAACGTGGTATGTTGGTGATCGATGCAACCATTTTCGTGGAAAAAGCATCTCAAAAGAAAATAGTCATCGGTGGCGGTGGAAAATTGTTGAAGAAGATCGGCACCTGGTCACGCGAAGAGATCGAGCGGCGTTTCGGAAACAAGGTATTCCTCAACCTGTATGTTAAAGTGAAAGAGCGATGGCGCGACAACGTTCGTGACCTTAAGGAGTTTGGGTACAAGCATGGTTTCCATTAAAACCGATGAAGAAATCGAAAAGATGAGGGTGACCGGCCGGCTGGCGGCGGAGGTCCTGGTGATGATCGAGTCGTACATCAAACCGGGCGTGACGACCAATGAGCTCAATGACATCTGTCACGACTACATCATCAAGAAAGGGGCTATTCCCGCTCCTTTGAATTACCGGGGGTTTCCCAAAAGCATCTGCACTTCGGTGAATGACGAGGTGTGTCACGGTATTCCCTCTGACCGCAAGCTGCGAAACGGAGACATTGTCAATCTGGATGTCACCACCATTGTGGACGGGTACCACGGAGACACCAACAAGACTTTTTTCGTGGGGTCACCGCGCAAGAACGCGCAGAAGCTCACCGAAGCCACCAAAATCGCCCTGCACAAGGCCATCGACGTGGTGCGGCCGGGGGCCCATCTGGGCGACATCGGCGCCACCATCCAGCAATTCGTCGAAAGGAAAGGATATTCCGTGGTGCGGGAGTTCTGCGGGCACGGCATTGGAGCCAAATTCCACGATGAACCCCAGGTGCTTCACTTCGGCCAGTTCGGACAGGGTATGGAGTTGAGGCAGGGCATGACATTCACCATCGAGCCCATGGTCAACATGGGTGGGCGCGAGCTGCGGATTCTTGATGACAACTGGACCGCCGTCACACTGGACGGTTCATTGTCCGCTCAGTTCGAACACACCATCCTTGTTACGGCCGATGGAGCGGAAGTGTTGACTCGAACAGAAGGAACCTCATTTTAAACGTTCTACTTGGAGGAGCGATTCATGAAAGGTGATAAAAAAATCATCGACGCGCTCAATGATATTTTGACCGGGGAATTGACCGCCATCAATATTTACTATCTGCATTACAAGATGCAGGAAAACTGGGGGTATGAAAAACTGGCCGAGCACAGCCGGGCCGAATCGATGCACGAGATGAAACACGCCAACCAGCTCATCGAACGCATTCTGTTTCTGGAAGGCGCTCCCAACATGGCCCGATACGAGGAGATCCCCGTCGGCAAGAATTGCCAGGAGCAGTTGAAAAGCGAATACGCCTACGAAAAGAAACACGTTGAAAAACTTAAAAAGCACATTCGGCTGTGCCTTGACAAAAACGACTTTGTCACCAAGGAACTTCTCGATGGGATCCTGAAGGATTCAGAGGAAAGCTGTGATTGGCTGGAAACCCAGTTCTCGCGTATTCAGGACATTGGGATTCAGAACTATCTGACAGAGCATATGAAGACGGAAGAATAACCTTTCCCCCACGGATACTCACTCTAATTTCAGGCCGCCCGGTTTTAACCGGGCGGCTTTTTTTGTCCCACCTCAAACCATTTGATTCCGGATTTCATTTTCAATTGGGAAGCCATGAGAATACTGAAAGCAGGCAATTCTTCGAACCACAGGATATCCATAAGTTATTGTAAATAAAGTATTTTTGATTTGTTTGCAAAAATTTCGCGAATCCCCATTGACAATGATTCTCAATTTCGGTATCTATGGTTTTATATGAATGATAATGAATCTCAGAATCTTTGATTTTTGGAGGCATCCTTATTCATGAATGGTCACGACACATCCATCACGGTTTGCCAGGGGCCAGGCTGCAAAGCTTGGGGATCGAAAAGTGTGTTGCGAACACTGCGGTGTCATTATCGTGAACATCCCGAAGCCATGGGATCTGTTCGAAGTTCACGGTGCATGGGCCGATGCGGTGGAGGAGCCGCGGTTCAGATCGATTCGCAGGATCGTGTGATTAAGGTACGCAAGGCAAAGGATGCCATCCGCAAGCTTTTGAGATTGCCTTAATTGGAATTCAGTTACGGTCTGAGTCAAAGGTAAGTTGCCAAGGTAGGTGTCGGCTTCCCGTCAGGGATCGGGTGCCGACATTTTTTTGCAGTCCATTCGCCCTGAAAATTTGGTTTTCCCGTACGGGCGCGACAAAAAAAAATCTGGAGGAGGTAATGAAAAAAACACTTGCAACGTTAGTGTGTCTGGGCATGTTCCTGGGCGGGACCACCGCCTGGGCTCAGCCTGGTGGTTTGATCATTGAGGAGGAAGAAATCGGTAAGGGAGGCGAACTCATCATTATTGAGGAAGAGGGCGCCAGCCTGGAAGCTCTGGAAAAGCAGGTTGAATTGATGGCGGAGGAAATCGACGGCCTGCGCGATGACGTCAGCACCTTCCGCCGCAACGTCAACGTAACCGGTTACGGTGAAACCCACCTGCGGTTTCCTTCGGATGAACGCCGCAACAATTTCGATGCGCACCGCTTTGTCATCGGCATCAACGCCAAGTTCAACGACTGGATTTTCCTGAACGCGGAAATCGATTACGAGCACGCAGCTCAGCAGTTGGAGTTCGAGATGGGGTATCTTGACTTCCTGCTGGATCCGAAGTTCAACGTCCGGGCGGTACGGTCCTGATCCCTGTCGGCTTCCTGAACGAATTCCACGAACCGGTTTTCTTCTGGACTGTGGAGCGTCCGCTTCTCCAAAACCGGGCGATCCCGACCTCTTGGAACGGCACCGGTGGTGGTGTGTTCGGTACCTTCGGAAATGTCCTGGGCGGTATGAACTACCGCGTTTACGTGGTCAATTCCCTGCAATCTCTCCGCATCAATGCCAGTGACAATGGGTCTGGCGTGGGTGCTGGCGGGGCATCGGGCCAATTCACTTCCAGCGGCATCCGGGGTGGTCGTTTGCAGCCCAACAACATGATCGCTTCTGACCTCGCAGTGACGGGGCGCGTGGAATTGCCCAATCTGTTCCCCGGTTTCCAGTTGGGTGCGTCTTTTTACACCGGCGACACTTCGCATAACTTCATCGATGCCGGTGCTCGCACGACTTTGGTCGAGGGTGATATTAAGTTCCGCAAACGCTGGTTTGAGATGAACGCCACCGTGGTTCATACCCACATTAACAATGCGGCGGAAATCAACAAGGCCAACGCCATCGCACCTGTGGCGGCCAACGCCACAAGTACAACCGTTCCTACCGGCAGTTTCGCCTGGAATGTGCAGGTGGGTGTCCATCTTCTTCAGTTGATGAAGGTGGCTACTTCGCATGATATTGTTTTGCACGGCATGTACGAACGCATCGACTCCCAGAACGAGATTCCCGCTGGCTTTCCAAGGGATGTCAGTCAGGAAGTCGATGTATTCACCGGCGGCGTGGCTTGGTTTCCAACGCCGAACGTGGCGATCAAGCTGGACTACACCAATCAGGACCGGGGTAACAACACCAGCAGCCAGGAGTTCAACCTGGGCATGGCGTACATGTTCTTCTAATCGAACTTTACCGGTCGGCCTGGGAGGAGGAAACCGGCTGTTCAGCCGACCGGATACAGTCTAAATTTGTTAATATAGCTGTTAAAAAAAGAGGATCGCAAATGAATAAATTGAACGCGAAGAAACCCAACCCGCTTTATGGGGGCCTGGCGTTGATCATGCTGGCTGTATGGATCGGGATGACTGCATTACCGGCCCATGCTTTAAATGTCAGCAACAAGGAGGATGCGCTTCAGCACCTGTTCCCCGGCGTCAGCAAAGTCATCAAGAAAAAAATCTGGCTCAGCACAGCCCAGCGGAAGGCAATTTCGAAACTGGCCCAGCAAAACGTTTCCGAGGAACGCATCAACGTGTACGTGGGCATGCAGGGCAGCACCCCTGTTGGCTACGCCATATTCGATTCGGTAAAAAACCGATCCTGGCCGCTCAGCTTCGTGACGGTTTTGAATCAGGATGGTACGGTAAAGGACGTGGAGGTCCTGCAGTATGAGGGGGCTCGCGTCTGGAACATCCAGTACGACTCCTGGTTGAAGCAGTTTTTCGGGAAAAAGATCGGAGCCGATTACATCCCAAACGCTGTCACCGGCGCGACGGTGTCCGTCCGTGTTGTTACGGCCGGGGTCAAAAAGGCTTCCGCCATCTACCAGATCCTGTTTCTGGACAAGGTAAAATGAGTTTGGACAAAATCAGGTTGTTGTTTATATAATAGCCACCTATGCAATCTGAACCGGGTTTCAAACCCGTCCATCCGGGCCGCAGGTCCGGGTTGGGCGGGTTTGTATTTTTACTTTTGATCGCTTCCTTTATCCTTCTACCCACCCTCCTGGTATTCGGTGAAGAAGAATACGTGGAGACCGTCTACCTGACCAAGATGGAAGCGCTGAAACTCGCGTTCCCCAACACCCGCCTCGTCAAAAAGAAAAAAGTCTGGTTGAGCGAAGCCCAGCGCGAAGCCATCTCCAGCATCCTCGAAGAAGATTACGATGAACGCCGCCTCACCTGGTATATCGGGCTGGACGAAAAAAAGAGCCCCTGGGCTACATGGTGGTGGGAAACGAGATCGGCCGCTCCTATCCCATCACGTTCATGGTGGTCATCAATCCGGATGGAACGGTGCGGGATGTCGAAATCATGGTCTATCGCGAGCCGCACGGGTGGGAGGTGCGATTTGAGCCCTTCATGAGCCAGTTCTTCGGCAGGAATGCGAAGAACCCATTCAACGATATCAATAACATTACCGGCGCCACGTTGTCTGTACGGTCCATGACGCGGGGGTGAAAAAGGCCGTTGCCGCCTATAAAGTGATCTTCATCGACAAGGTGGAAGGCATCCTGGGCTGAGGCGATCGGGGTCTCTCCTACTCAACCGGATTGGGGGGGCGCTCACTCTCCCTCAGAGGGGGTGTAGCGGAACTGGCAGAAGGTGCCCAGTTTGGCGAAGGTGTTGTTGAGTTTCAGGTTCACGTAATCGGTGCGGGCCTCGGCCGGAATGCGGTCGAAGTTGCAGGCGGTCTCGATGTAGTCCGCCCGCCCCAGCCGGATGAACAAACTGTGGAACCAGCAGGATTTCATTTTGAACTGGAACTCCTTGTCGCTCGCCTTTTTGACTTCCAACAGAAAGTGCCGCCAACTGAAATAATCCTCCGCCCGCGGCTGTTCCTTTTCCACGAAGGTCTTGAAGGGGTTGTCCGAGGCCTTCTCCTCCGCCACCTGTTTGTCCGTTTCCGGAGCCAGCCACGCCGTCAGCGCATCGGTGATGTACTGCCGTGCCCGCATGACGTTGATGCTGTAATCGTCCAGCGCGTTGTGGCAGGTGTAAATGAACAGCCCGATGGTGGTCAGGTACTGCTCTTCTTCCGATAGATTGTCGCCGTTTTCGAATTCCCACATCTGGTTGAAATGGGCGCGGATGCGGTCGAGGTCGATATTCTGTCCACCCACCTTCAGGTGCGCCAGCATCGGTTCAATGCGTTCAGAAGCGTTGGTCTGCGTTTCGGTCTGCTCGGGATTCTCGGACATGGTCCATCCTTCAGGTTGCGTTGCATGAATTCGGTTCAGGCACTCCCAAGGTTCTGAAGTTCGGAAATCGCCTGAATTTGAGTCTCGGACAGGTAAAAAAGTACCACATACCATGCTCGCAATTCAAGGAAACTCGGGGTGGCGGCCCGGCCCGGTCAACGGCCGGAGGCTTGTAAAATCCGGGCTTTGTGTGGTCTGGTGCGGCAAAGTCGTATACAATGAAGCTTTCAACCACCTGCAATGGAGCGAGGATTCACGCAGTGCCGCAGTACGATGTGGTGATCGTCGGGGCCGGGGTCATCGGCCACAGCATCGCCTTCAAAACCAAGCAGGCCCGTCCGGACTGGAATATCGTGGTGCTGGGCGATCCCATGCACTCTCTTGCGGCTTCCCGCGCCGCTGCGGGCATGCTGGCCCCATTCTGCGAATGCCGGGAGGCCAACCGCTTCTTCCGCTTCTGCCGCGAATCGCTCGACAAATATCCGCGTTTCATCGAAGAGGTTTCCTCGGTGAGCGGGAAAGACGTATTTCTGTCCGACGCAGGATCGATCATGCCGGAGAAATCCATCGGCGACCAGTGGGACGAGCGTCTCCAGTTCTTTAAATCGGAAAACGTGCCGCACGCCGTGTGGTCTCCTGCCGAGGTGCGGGAAAAACTGCCGCACCTTTCGCCGGACGTCGGCGCCTGCATCTGGGTCGGCGAGGCGCAGATCAACAACCGCCAACTGCACGACGCACTGGTGGCGGCCTCGGCGAAACTGGGAGTCAGGGTGGAGAACGCCGGTGTTACCGGATTCCGCCAGGACGGTTCATCGCTGTTTGCGGCGGTGACGGACACGGGGGAGGTGGAAGGAAAACGGTTCGTGCTGGCGGCGGGAAGCTGGTCGCAACAGCTGGGCAGGGTGCTCGGCGTCTCCATGCCGGTGCGTCCCATCAAAGGCCAGATGTGCCGCGTCGATGTGGACGACATGACCCTTGCCTACACCATTCACGGCATGTGTACCTACATCGCGCCGTGGCGGCAGGGCAATGGATTTGTGCTGGGCTCGACGATGGAGGACAAGGGATTCGACAGCCTGATTCAGGACGACGTCATTCAGGCCATCATCGACCGCGCCGCCGCCATCCTGCCCGCCATCCAGGATGCACCGCTCGTCGAAACGTGGGCGGGGCTGCGTCCCGCTGCGGAAGACCGCATGCCGGTCATGGGAGCGAGCAGCAAGTTTCACAACCTGTATTATTCAACGGGACATTTCCGTAACGGTATTTTGCAGACCCCAAATCAGGCCGACTACATGGCCGGGATTGTCACCGGCGACGCGCCGGAGTTGGTCGCCGAGTTCGACCCGGCGCGCTACGACATGTGAACGGAAACCGGATACCATGAAACTCCCCAAAAATGCGCCGCCGCGCGACGAAGACCTGATCCGCGACTTCCATTACATCTGGCACCCGTGCACGCAGATGAAGGATCACGAGACCGAACCGCCTCTATTGATCGACCGCGCCGAAGGTCTGCACCTGTACGACCGGGAAGGCGCCGGCTACCTGGATTGCATTTCTTCGTGGTGGGTGAATCTCTTCGGCCACAACCATCCGCACATCAATCAGGCTATTGTCGATCAGTTGCATAAGATGGCGCACGTCATGTTCGCCGGCATCACTCACCAGCCGGCGGTGGACCTCGCGCACAAGCTGGTCGAATGGTCGTCGCCCAACCTCACCAAGGTCTTCTTCTCGGACAACGGTTCGACGTCGGTTGAGATCGCGCTCAAGATGAGCCTCCAGTTCTGGGCGCAGACCGGCAAGCCGGAGAAAAAACGGTTCATTTATTTGAAGGGCGGGTACCACGGCGAGACGCTGGGCGCGCTCTCCGTGTCCGGCATCGACCTGTTCCGCAACCGCTTCGAGCCGGTGCTGATGGACAACCTGAAGGTGGAAGGACCCGACTGCCTCCGCTGTCCCTACGGCCTCACACGCGACACCTGCAAGGCGGAGTGTTTCGAACCGATGGAGAAGGCGCTGGTCGAGGAACATCAGAATGTCGCCGCCGTCATCGTGGAACCCCTCGTCCAGGGTGCGGCGGGGATGAAAATGTATCCCCCGGTTTATCTGGAAAAACTCCAGACCACCTGCGAAACCCTGCGCGTGCACACCATCTACGACGAAGTCGCCGTCGGTTTCGGCCGCACCGGCGGGCTGTTCGTTTCCGAACAACTTCGCCACAAGCCGACGTTCCTCTGTCTTTCAAAAGGCATCACCTCCGGTTACCTGCCGCTGGCAGCGACGCTCACCGAAGACCGCATCTACCAGGCATTTTATGGCGACTACGACACGTTCAAGCTGTTCATCCACAGCCACAGCTACAGCGCCAACCCGCTGGCGTGCGCCGCCGCCAACGCAACGTTCGAACTGTTCGCCGAAGACGGATTCTGGGACGCGCTCAAAACGCGCATTGCCACCATGCGCGAGTGCGGTGCGATGTTGAAGGAGCTGAAATGGTGCGGCGAGTTCCGGCAGACGGGACTCATCGGGGCGGTCGAACTGGTGCGTGACCGCGAAACCCTGGCAGAGTTCCCCATGGCGCAGAGGGTGGGGTATCAAATCTATAAAAAGGCGTTGCAACACGGACTGTTCCTGCGTCCGCTGGGCAACGTGGTTTATTTCATTCCGCCGCTGGTGATCGATCCCGAAAGCATCCGGACAATGATGGCCACGGCGCGCGATTGCATCCATGACGTGTTGAGCGAGGTCTGAATGTACGAAGTCTATGTCACCACCCGGTTCTCCGCCGCGCACCAACTGCGCGGTTACGACGGCAAATATGAAAATCTGCACGGCCACAACTGGACGGCGAGCGTCACCGTCGAGGCGAAGGAACTGGACGAGATCGGCGTCGGCATCGACTTCGTCGAGCTGAAGAGAATGGTGGACGATTTTCTCTCGAAACTCGATTACCACAACATCAATGAAGTGCCGCCGTTCGACACCCAGAACCCGTCTGCGGAGAACATCGCGCGCTGGCTGTTCAAACAGCTGGAGGCGGCGATCGACAAGCAGCACGCCCGCGTCAAGCGCGTGGAAGTGTACGAAACCCCGGAAAGCGGCGCCGCGTATTTTGAATGAGGCACGGGGTGCCTCTCTCTTTATTTAATCCCTTCAATATGCCCATCGACGACGTCGATGTGCTCCGCCTGCGGATTTTTTGGAAGGCCGGGCATGCGCATGATCTCCCCCGTCACCGGGATGACGAATCCCGCCCCCGCCGACAGTAATATCTCCCTAACCGTCACGGTGAACCCCAAAGGCCGTCCGTACAGTTTGGGATCGTCGGACAAGGACGACTGCGTTTTGGCGATGCACACCGGCAGGTTGTCGTAACCCCATTTCTCCAGGCTTTTGAGATCGCGCTCGGCTTTTTTGCTGTACTCGATCTTCTCCGCGCCGTACATGCCATTCGCCACTTTCCAGATTTTCGTTGGGATGTCTTCCGCCCAGTCGTAGAGCGGGTGGAACGGATCGGGCACTTTCTCTGCGTGCTCCATCACCGTCCGCGCCAGCTCCACCGCGCCGTCGCCGCCTTTAGCGAAATGATCGCTCACCGCGAACGGGACTTTCAGTTTGTTCTCGCAGTGCTCGCGCACGATCTGGATTTCGGCGTCGGTATCGGTGTCGAAGCGGTTGAGGCAGACGATGGGCGGTTCGCGGAATCGTTTGATGTTCTCGACGTGGCGGTCGAGGTTGACCAATCCTTTTGCTAGTCGTTCGGGGTCGGGTGACGTCAACTCGCCCTTCTGCGCGCCGCCGTGCATTTTGAGCGCACGGCAGGTGGCGACCAGCACCACCGCGGCGGTGTCGAGTCCGGCGCTCACGCACTTGATGTCGAAGAACTTTTCCGCGCCGAGGTCGAAACCGAATCCGGCTTCGGTCACCGCCCAATCGGCGAGGCCCATCGCCATCTTGGTGGCGATCACCGAGTTGCATCCGTGCGCGATGTTGGCGAACGGGCCGCCGTGGATGAACGCGGGCACGCCCTCGGTCGATTGCACGAGGTTGGGCATGAGCGCGTCTTTGAGGAGTGCTGTCATCGCGCCAGTGGCATTGAGCGAATCGGCGGTCACCGGTTCGTCGTTGTGGGTGAAGGCGACCAGAATGCGCGCCAGACGTTTTTTGAGATCGCCGAAGTTTCCGGCGAGGCACAGGATGGCCATGATCTCCGAGGCGGCGGTGATGTCGAATCCCCCTTCGCGCGGCACGCCCTGCAGGACACCGCCCAGGCCCAGCACGATGTTGCGCAAGGCGCGGTCGTTCATGTCCATCACCCGCCGCCACTGGATGCGCCGGGGATCGATGCGACTCATGCCTTCGTGGTAAATGCGGTTATCGAGGAGCGCCGACAGCAGATTGTTGGCGGCGGTGACGGCGTGGAAGTCGCCGGTGAAGTGGAGGTTGATCTCGTCCGCCGGGTGCACCTGGCTTTGGCCGCCGCCGGTGGCGCCGCCTTTCATGCCGAGGCACGGACCCAGCGACGGTTCGCGCAGGGCGAGGCACACACGCTGGCCCAGCTTCGCCAGACCCTGGCCGAGTCCGATGGTGGTCGTGGTCTTGCCTTCGCCTGCCGCGGTGGGTGTGATGGCGGAGACGAGGATCAGTTTGCCTTTCGGCGGATGTTTCTCCAGCACGTTCAGCCGCACCTTGGCCTTGGTGCGGCCGTAGGGCACGAGGTCGGCTTCCGTCAAACCCAGCTTCGCGGCGATTTCGGTGATGGGTTGCAGTTCGGGGGTGGTGGAATCGGATGGCATGGCGTCTCCTCTATTAAAAGATTACAGCCAGCGGTGTTCGCGGTACCAGTCGATGGTGCGGGTCAGTCCCTCCTTCAAATCATAACGCGGTCGGAATCCGTACGTGTCAAAAAAACGTTTGGGCGATGCCGTCCAAGCACCCTGGTCGATGTCGCGCACGCGCTGGCGATCGAGAAGCGGTGGGTGCTTGCTGAATTTCGAAAACGTCTCCGACAGAAACGCCAGCGCCGTGAGTGCGGTCTGCGACAGGACAATCCGACGGGCGCGTACGTTCAGTATTTCCATCGCCGCCTCAGCCACCCGGTCCCATGAGTAACACTCTCCGTCCGTAATGAACAACACCCGGTCGCTCTCCGGGGGACGCGCCCCGGCGTGCAGGATGGCGCGGGTGAGATCTTCGATGTAAATGAGTGACAGGATTTTCGGTTTCCTCCCGATGTGCACGTTCCATCCTTTGCTGATGAGCTTGATGTAGTCAAGGAGGTTCCTGTCGCGCTCGCCATACACGACGGGAGGACGCAGGATGGTGATCGGCAGGAAGCGCGAGAAGGTGAGGGCGATCACCTCTCCCGCCAGCTTGGAATGACCGTAGTCCGAGTGCGGCCGGCACGATGCCGTTTCGTCGATGGGAGCATCCAAGGGGGATGGACCCGAGGCGGCGATGCTACTCAGGTGCACAATGGACTTCAGGTGCCTGCCGTGCTCGAGGCAGGCTTCGTACAGGCTGTTGCAGGCGGTGACGTTGTTGCGGTTGAAGTCGGACGGTTTTCGAGCCCGCACCGTGCCGCCGCAGTGGAGAACGACGTCCACCTGTTTCAGCAGGTCGCGGTAGGTGGCCGGTTGCAGGAGGTCTCCGGTATGCAGATCGATTTTCGTTGCATCCAGCCACTTTGCGCGTTTGGGATTCCGCACCAGCGCGTGCACCGTCATGTTTTGTTGAAGAAGTGCATCGACCAGGTGCGAGCCGATGAATCCGCCAGCGCCCGTAACCAGCACGCGTGCGCCATTCAGGCCGGGGATTTCGGTCCTATCCTTGTCAACCATCGAGGAGCGCGGGAAGGTTGATCATCTGTTCGAGATGGGCGCACACTTCCGGAGTGAAGCTGTCGGTGGACAGGTCGTCGATGAAGGGCAGGCGGCCGAGCACCGGAACCTTTGACAGGTGCGAGATGAGCGCGGGTTGCAGGGCTTCGACATCGGTCAGCCCGTCCTCCTTGCGGTCGCTGAAGATCACGCCTTTGACCGGGATGTTGCGGGCGTGCAGAGCGTCTAGGCTGAGCAACGTGTGGTTGAGGGTGCCCAGTTGAAATCCGGCGACGAGGATGACGGGAAAGCCGAGCGCGGCGATGAGATCGATCATGTGATAGTCCGGTGTGATGGGAACGCGCAGTCCGCCGGCGCCTTCGACCAGTAACGGATGGTACCGTTTCGCGATTTCGCGGCAGGCGTCCTCGATGGCGGCGGGGACGATTTCCCTGTTCTCGACTTCCGCCGCCTGGTACGGCGCGGCGGGGGTTTTGAGGATCAGCGGACAGATGGCTTCCAGCGGCTCGTTGAGGCCCGAACATTCCAGAAGGAATTTGGCGTCGGAGTTGGCGGCGGAACTGCAATGCGTGTCCACCCCTGTCTCGATGGGTTTGATGAATCCTGCGTTTTGTCCGTGCTGGCGGAACAGCGTCAAAAGGGCCGCTGTGACCACGGTTTTGCCGATCCCGGTGTCGGTGGCGGTGATGAAATATCCATTTGCAGCCATGAAAAGAGGTCTCCTTGAACAAACGCTTCATTGTAGGCAAGGCGGCGTTGCTTGCCAACGTGAATTTAGCCGGGGGCTCCCTTTTCAGGGCCCCGGCTCTCTGATATAATTTAAAACATTGGAGTTGTTTACCTGAATCTTGAAGGCGATTTATGAGCGACAAACTTGAAATCCTCTGCCCCTGCTGCGAAGCCAAATTGCAGGTGGACCAGAAAACGGGGCAGGTGGTGTGGAAGGAAGAGAAGAAAAAGCCGGTCGGCAACCTGTCCGACATGGTGAAGGACCTCGACCGTCACCGCAAGGAAGCCGAAAGCCTGTTCAAGAAGCAGAATGAAATCGAAAAGGACCGTTCCCGCCTTCTCGACGAGAAGTTTAAGGAAGCGCAGAAGCACGTGGATAAGGACAGTTCCAAACCCCTCCGCGATTTCGACCTGGACTGATCACGCCTCCACTTCCATCCGGTCGTAAGCCAGTTCCACATTCTCCGGCAGTTCCTTGTTCACCGATTCGTGATCGAATTTGTGATTGATGTGCGTCAGGATGGCGCGCTTCGGTTTCAGCATGTCGATGGCGTTCAGCGCGTCGTCGAGGCAGAAGTGCGTCGGGTGCGGCTCAAATCCGAGTGCGTTCAAAACGAGCACGTCCAGCCCCTTCAGTTTTTCCACGCTTTCCTCCGGGATGCCGGAGCAATCGGTGACGTAGGCGAGGTCGTTGATGCGGTAACCCAATATGGTCATGTTGCCGTGAGTGATGTCCACCGGCAGGACGTTGAGACCGCCCAGCTCGAACGGGCTGGATTCGATGACGATCGGGTCGAGTTGAGGGATGCCGCCGCCCATTGGCTTGTGGCCGTTGAAGATGTAATTGAAGTTGCGCTGAATGGCTTCCAGCGTCATGGCATTGCCGTAACAGGGGATGACGGTTTTGTGAAAAAAGTTGAACACGCGCAGTTCGTCGATGCCGTGTACGTGATCGGCGTGGTGGTGCGTGTAGAGCACGGCGTGGATGCGGTCGATACTGTGGTTGAGGCATTGCTGGCGCAGATCCGTAGAGGTGTCGATCAACAGGTTGAAACCGTTGTTCTGCACCATGACCGAGGCGCGGAGGCGTTTGTTGCGCGGGTCGTCGGAGCGGCAGACGTCGCAGGGGCAGCAGACGGTGGGCACGCCGGTGGAGGTGCCCGTTCCAAGGAAAATGAGTTTCATATCAGGCCGATCAGTGTTTCATGTCACACAGCGCGTCCGACACACTGCACGGGCTGAACTCGAACTGGATGGTCGAATGGGTGATGTTGAAGCGGTCCTTCAACAACGCTTTTATTTCCTTCAAAGTGTCTTCCACCTGGGAGACCTTGCTGTTATTCACCAGTGCGTGCGTGCTGAGTGCGTAAATATTTGAACAGATGCACCACACGTGCAGTTCGTGAATGTCCTCGACCGCCGGGATGGCGGTGAGTTCCCGTTCGACCTCTTTCAGCGAGATGCCGCGCGGTACCCCTTCGAGCAGGATGTGGAAGGAGTCGGCGATGATCGACCGTGCGCCCCACATCAGAATTAAGGAGATGAGAGCAGCGATGACCACGTCCAGCACGTACCATTGAGTGTACCACATCACCAAACCACCGAGGAGCACGGCCACCGAGGCGAGGGTGTCGCCAATGACGTGATAAAACGCGCCTTTCAGGTTGAGGTCGTGGTGGTGGCCGTGGCCGACGGAATCTTTAAGAAAATACATGACGGCCAGGTTGGTGATGAGGCCCAAAAGGGCCACCACCATGACCGTAGGCGTGTGCACCGGAAGGGGCGACTGGAACCGTTCGATGGCCTCCCAGAGAATCCATAGAGCCATTATAAACAATAAGATACCATTGGTGAGCGCGGCGAAGATTTCCATCCGGTGGTAACCGTAGGTTTTGGTGGCGGTGACCGGTTTGTCTGCGATTTTGAGGGCAAACCAGCTGAGGCTGAGGGAAAAAACGTCGGTAAGCATGTGGGCCGCGTCGCCAAGAAGGGACAGGCTGTGCGCAAGAATGCCGCCCACCGCCTCCGCCACCATGACAAGGGAGGTCAGGAAGATGGCCAGCTTCAATTTGTTTTGGATCAGGGCGGCTTTCATATTTTTGAAACTTTGGTGGGGTTGGGCCATCTAATCCAGCCGACGACACCCATTTTGGAAAATCAGATAGAATCCAGATTTATAAGAGCTTTCTCATTTTAGGTTGAGCCGGAATACCTGTCAAGGAGGTCCCAAGGGCACTGAAATACCGAAGTTTGTGTTCCTGGAAAAGCCCAATCTGCCAATGCCTTCAATTGAAGACACAGGATCATTTGTGCTACATTAAAACCCTTTGAATTTAACATTTATAGAAAGAGGAGTTAAACATGGCGACATTAGTTGCAAAGCAAGCCCCCGATTTTACCGCTCAGGCCGTCATGCCGGATGGGAGCTTCAAAGAGATCAAACTTTCGGACTACCGTGGTAAATACGTGATCCTCTTTTTCTATCCGCTCGACTTCACTTTCGTTTGCCCGACGGAAATCATTGCTTTCAGCGACAAGATCGACGAATTCAAAAAACGCAACACGGAAGTGCTGGGCGTTTCCATCGACAGCCATTTTTCCCACTTGGCGTGGCGCAACACCGACCGCAAAAAAGGTGGTCTTGGCAATATCGATTACCCGCTCGTGGCGGATCTGGATAAAAACATCAGTGCCTCTTACGACGTGCTTGCTGACGGCGGCATTGCCTTTCGGGGCCTGTTTCTGATCGACAAGGATGGCGTGGTTCAGCATCAACTCATCAACAACTTGCCGCTCGGCCGCAACATCGACGAAGCCATCCGCATGCTCGACGCGTTGCAGTTCCATGAAAAGAACGGCGAAGTGTGCCCGGCCAACTGGACCCAGGGTAAGGACGGCATGAAGCCCGGCCCGAAAGAGTCGCAGGAGTATTTCCAGAAACACGGTTGATTCACCTGGAACTTTCTTTCTGAACGTTTAAAAAAAACAGACAGGCGGAACCTGCGGGCTCCGCCTGTTTTTTTGCCTATGATTGTCCTTACAAATGATGACGGGTTTTACGCCGCCGGCATCCAGTCCGTGTGGCAGGCGCTCAAGCCGCTGGAGGACGTGATCATCGTCGCTCCGGAAAGCGAGCAGAGCGCCGTCGGCCACGCCATCACCCTGGCCAATCCGCTGAAAGCGCTTCCCGTGAAAACCCAGGAACACGGGCTCATAGGGTATGCCGTCAGCGGCACGCCGGCGGACTGCGTGAAGATCGCGGTGACGGAACTGCTGGACGAGCCCCCGGAGATGGTCATCTCCGGGGTCAACCACGGCGGCAACATGGGGACCAGCATCATTTACTCCGGAACCGTGTCCGCGGCGACGGAGGCGGCGACCATGGGACTGCCCGCCATCGCGGTGTCTCTGGATTCGTGGGAAAGCCGCGATTTCAGCGTGGCGACGGAGTTCATCCGCAACCTTTACCCGCTGGTGCTGGAGCACGGGCTGCCGGAAGGGGTGTCCCTCAATGTCAACATCCCCGCCGTGCCGCGTGACGAGATCAAAGGCGTGGCGGTGACGCGCCAGGGCAAGTCGCGCGTCATCGAGAAATTCGACAAGCGCGTGGACCCGAGGAACAACATCTATTACTGGCTGGCCGGGGAGATGACCTTCATGGAAGTGGAGCCGGGCACGGACTGCGAGATGGTGCGGGAGAACTACATCAGCGTCACGCCCATCCATTTCGATTTGACGCGGCACGATGCACTGGACCGCATCAAGGAATGGAAGCTGGAGTTTTGAGTTTTCAAACGGGGAACAAAAAAAACGGGTTCAGGGACAATCCCTGAACCCGTTTTGTTTTTGCGTTCGACTTTAGCGCAGAGCGGCCTCGGCTTCGTCGCGCATGGCCTCCTTGCGGCTCAGCTTGACTTTACCGTTGCGGTCCACGTCGATCACCTTGACCACGATTTCGTCTCCCTCGGAGATTTCATCGCTGACGCGCTTGATGCGCCGGTCGCAGATCTGCGAGATGTGGACCAGCCCGTCGGTGCCGGGGAAGATTTCAACGAAGGCGCCGAAGTCCATGATCTTCTTAACCTTGCCCATGTAAATCTTGCCCACCTCGACGTCCTGCACGAGGTTCTGGATGATGCCGATCGCCTTTTCCGCGGCCGCTTCGTCCGCCGAGGCGATGGTCACCAGACCGCTGTCGTTGATGTCGATCTGGACACCGGTTTTGTCGATGATATCGCGGATCACCTTGCCGCCCGGGCCGATGACGTCGCGGATCTTGTCCACCGGAACCGTTATGGTGGTGATGCGCGGCGCGTATTTGGACATCTGGGGGCGCGGTGTTTCCAGCGCCTTGGCCATTTCGCCCAGAATGAACAGGCGCCCGGCACGGGCCTGTTCCAGCGCCTGCGCCATCAGCTCCTTGGTCAACCCGTCGATCTTGATGTCCATCTGCAGGGCGGTGATGCCGGCATCGGTGCCGACGACCTTGAAGTCCATGTCGCCCAGGTGATCCTCGGTGCCGGTGATGTCCGACAGAATGGCGATGCGGTCCTGCTCCTTGATGAGGCCCATGGCGATGCCCGCTACGGGTTTCTTTACCGGCACACCCGCGTCCATCAGGGACAGGCTGCCGCCGCACACCGAAGCCATCGAAGACGATCCGTTGGATTCCAGAATGTCGGAGACGATGCGGATGGTGTAAGGGAAATCATCGCGGCTGGGGAGCATCGGCGCGAGGCCGCGTTCGGCCAGCATTCCGTGGCCGATTTCGCGGCGGCCGGGGCCGGAGATGAATTTCACCTCGCCGGTGCAGAACGCGGGGAAATTGTAATGGAGCAGAAAGTTTTTGCTTCCACGGAAATCCAGCGTGTCCATGCGCTGTTCGTCAGACGAAGTGCCGAGCGTGGTGGTGACCAGTGCTTGCGTTTCTCCACGGGTGAAGATGGCCGAACCGTGCGCCCGGGGAACGTACCCGGTCTGGCAGGTGATCGGCCGGATTTCGTCCGGTTTGCGTCCGTCCACCCGGGTCTGCGTTTCCAGAGTCAGGCGGCGCATGACTTCCTTTTCCACTTTCTTAAAGTAGCCCTTGATTTCGCCTTCCAGATCAGCGTCGGCTTCCGGGTTGAACTGTTCCTTCATCGACTCCTTCAACTGATCGATGGCATCCTGACGGTCCTGCTTGCCGGGAATCTGCATGGCTTTTTCCATGCCGGGAGTGAGGAACGCGACGATCTTGTCCTGAAGCTCGGCGTTGACCTCCGGAGCTTCGACCTGCGCCTTTTCTTTACCCAGCATCTCGCGCAGCTCGACCTGGATTTTCACGATTTCCTTGATGTGCTCGTGGCCGAAAGCCAGAGCCTCGATCATGGTCGCCTCGTCCAACTCCTGTGCTCCCGCCTCGACCATGGTGATGGCGTCGGCAGTGCCGGCCATAACGAGGTTGAGGTCGCTTTCCGCCATCTGTTCGAGAGTCGGATTGATGAGGAACTTGCCTTCCTTGTCGCGTGCGACGCGGGCGCCGGCAACGGGAGTGTGGAAAGGGATGTCGGAGATGAGCAGGGCGGCGGAGGCGCCGGTGATGGCGGCGACGTCTGCCGGGTTTTCCTGATCGTGGGAAATGACGAAACAGACGACCTGCGTTTCGTTTTTGAAATTGTCCTCAAACATGGGGCGGATCGGCCGGTCGATCAACCGGCAGACCAGCGTTTCCGGGTCGGAAGGCCGTGCCTCCCGTTTCAGAAACCCGCCGGGAAAGCGTCCCGCGGCGTAGGTGCGTTCGCGAAAATCAACAGTCAGTGGAAAAAAATCGATACCCTCGCGGGCGCTGGCGGCCATCGTGGCGGTGACCAGCACCATGGTGTCGCCTTGTCTCACAACGACGGAGCCGTTGGCCTGCTTGGCCAGCCATCCGGCTTCCAGCGACAGGGTTTTGCCGTCCAATACGGTCTCTACCTTCTTTTGCATTCACTTGTCTCCAGTAAAATTAGCGTCGGATACCCAGATCCTGAATGATCTTCTGGTATCGTTCCAGGTCTTCCCGTTTCAAATAGTCCAAAAGCTTGCGCCGCCTGTTGACGATACGAATCAAACCCCGGCGGGAATGATGGTCCTTGCCGTGGGTTTTGAAGTGGTCGTTCAGGTAGTTCAGGCGCTCGGTCAAAAGTGCGATCTGCACCTCGGAAGACCCGGTGTCCTGCTCGGTTACCTTGTACTTCTCAATGATGGTTTGTTTCTTATCCTTCGTTAATGCCATTGCTGACACCTCCTAAATTGGTTCTGCGTTCTGCCGGAGGTGTGCCGAATGTTTTCGTAGAGAAAATTCACACCACGGCCCGTTTGCAACGTCCGGGGAATTTCCCCTGCGAAAACATTCCAGCCACTCCGGCAGGTCTATCAAAAACTCAAATCAAAACGCGTTTGAGCTTAAAAGCAATTTCGTCCGGTTCCAGGTTGATAAACCGGTCCTGATCCACCAGTGGCTCGACGATGGCCACGAGGCGGTTGTCTTCGTTCGTCACACGGAAATTCATTCCCGGTCCAAACCGGTTGGGAGAATGCTGAACCCAGGCCTTGGTAAGGGCGCGGCCGTGGGCAATGGATTGGACTCGATCCGGATGGACCTGAATTTCGGGAAGGAAATCCAGAGCCTGTTCCGCTTGCAGGAGTTTGGTGGAAAGATTGCCTTGTTCCTTGGCGAGTTCCAGTTCTTCCAAAGACAGGGAAGACTCCAAATCGAATTCGCCCACCTTCTCCCGAATCAGGTGCGACATGTGGGCGCCGCACCCCAGCGTTTCGCCGATATCATGACACAAGGTGCGGACATAGGTCCCCGCGGAACAATGCACGCGAAAGTGGACCTTCTCGTCGATCTTCTCGATAAACTCGGTGGCATGGATCCGGATATCCACCGGTTTTCTGTCGATAGTAATACCATTTCTGGCCAATTTGTAAAGGGGAATCCCATTCTTTTTTTTGGCCGAATACATCGGCGGTACCTGTTTCTGCGGTCCCACCAAGCGGGCCAGGAGGCTTTCCACATCTTCTTTCGTCACCCCGGCGGGGTCGCGACGCTCCAGGACCTTGCCCTGCCGGTCCTGTGTGTCGGTGCTGACACCCAGGGTCATCGTCGCCCGGTACACTTTGGTCAGCGGAGTCAGGAACTGGATGACCCTGGTGGATTGGCCGAGGCAGATGGGCAGGACGCCCTCGGCCAAGGGGTCCAAGGTGCCGATGTGTCCGGCTTTTTTGACTTTCAGCAGACGCCGGACCGACCGCACCATGTCGAACGAGGTGGGCCCGGCGGGCTTGTACAGGTTGATGATTTTATTCATCGTCGTCTTTGTGGATTTGCCTCAGCAGCTGGGTGATGCGGTCCACCTGGTCTCCGGAGGCATCCAGTTTGAAATCCAGTTCGGGAATCGCTTTCAGGTACAATCGCTTGCCCAGCTGGCTGCGTAAAAACCCCTTCGCGCTGTTCAGCCCTTTCAGGCTTTCCTCCCGCACCTGATCGGTCCCCATGATGCTGACGAACACCCTGGCATGTTTCAGGTTGTCCGTCAGGTCGATCCGGGTCAGCGTTACGAAGCCGATACGCGGGTCCTTCAGCTCGTGCTGGACCATTTTGGACAACTCTTCCAGGAGCAGTTCCTGGACCCGTTCGGATCGTTTGTAGCGAAACATGATGGTTTCCCGGCTTCCTGGATCAGCCTTTGCCGAGGTTCAGGACTTCTATCTGGTAATCGGTCATTTCGGCCAGGTGCATCTGGTCGATGAAGTTGACAACCTGTTGCATGAGGCCCTCCACGTAGGGACCGTCACCACTGACCGCCGCAATGCCGAGGTGGATGCTCTGGTGCACATCCTGGTCGCCCACCTCGGAGATGCTGATATTGAATTTGTTTTTCACCCGGTCTTTGATGGCCCGGATGATCTTGCGCTTTCCTTTCAGCGATTCGTTGCCGTGCAGGAACAATTTGATGGCGCAACATCCCACTTTCATGGCGGATCCTTGAAAGAACGGGCGCTGTTTCGAACTCGTATTACGGGGCGACTTCTTCCAGCACGAACGGCTCGATGATATCGCCCTGCTTCACATCCTGAAATTTTTCCAGTGACAGGCCGCATTCGTATCCGGAAGCGACTTCCTTCACGTCTTCCTTGAACCGGCGGAGCGTCTGGATTTTGCCCTCGTACACCACCACGTTGTCCCGCAGCAGCCGGGCGCGGCGGTTCCTCTCCAGCGTTCCGGAAAGCACGTGACAGCCCGCCACCACACCGACCTTCGGGATAGTGAACACCTCACGGATCTCAGCACGTCCCGTGACCTTTTCCCGGAAGGTGGGTTCCAGAAGACCCTCCATCGCTTTTTTGATGTCTTCAATGGCGTCGTAAATGATGCCATACATACGTACATCCACGTTTTCCTGCTGGGCCATGGCCGCCGCCTGTTCCGTGGGCCGCACATTGAAGCCGATGACGATGGCGTTCGAGGCGCTTGCCAGCAGGACGTCGGATTCGGTGATACCGCCCACCGCGTCGTGAATGACCTTGATCCGCACCTTGTCGGTGCCGACCCGCGTTACTGCTTCCTGGACCGCCTGGATGGAGCCCTGGACGTCGGCCTTGATGATCAGGTTCAGTTCCTGGATTTTGCCTTCCAGAATCTGCTGGTGCAGGTCTTCCATGCTGATACGCGGTTTTGCCGACAGCACGGTTTCCCGCTGGCGCTGGAGTTTGAGCTGACTCAACTGGCGCGCCCGCTTTTCATCCTTGACCACCATGAACTTGTCGCCCGCATCCGGAACTTCCGGAATACCGACCACCTCCACCGGCATGGCGAGCGTGGCTTCATTGATGGTTTTACCGAGGTCATTGTTCAGGGCGCGAACCTTACCGAAGTAGTTTCCGACGATGAAGGGGTCGCCCACTTTGAGACTGCCTTTTTCAACGATGATGGTGGCGACGGGGCCGCGTCCCTTGTCCAGATGCGATTCGATGACGGTGCCGCGCGCCCGGACCTTGGGATTGGCCTTCAGTTCCATGATTTCCGCCTGCAGAAGCAGCATTTCGAGCAGGTTTTCAAGTCCGGTTCCCATTTTCGCCGAGACTTCGGCGATGATGGTTTGCCCGCCCCATTCTTCCGGAATGAGTCCCTGGTCAGCCAATTGTTTCTTCACCTCGTCAGGCTTGGCATCGGGTTTGTCAATCTTGTTGATGGCCACGACCAGCGGCGTGCCGGCGGCGGTGGCGTGGTGGATGGCCTCCTTGGTCTGCGGTTTCAGGCCATCGTCGGCGGCGACCACGAGCACCACGATGTCCGTGATCTGGGCGCCGCGCGCACGCATGGCGGTGAAGGCTTCATGGCCGGGCGTGTCCAGAAAGGTGATGGGTTTCCCGTTGACCTTCGCCTGGTACGCGCCGATGTGCTGGGTGATGCCGCCTTTTTCCGACTCGGTTACGTTGGTTTTGCGGATGGCGTCCAGCAGGGAGGTTTTGCCGTGGTCGACATGGCCCATGATGGTGACGATGGGCGGACGCGGAACACGGTCCTTCTCATTATCCGGTTCGTCCTCATCCTCAAAGCCCACTTCGGATTCAGGCGTGACGCGTTCCACCTCGAACCCGCGCTGGTCTGCCAGCTTGAAGGCAATATCAAAATCCAGGCTCTGATTGATCGTGGCCATGACCCCCATACCCATCAGGTCCTTGATGAGGTCGTTGGGCGTGCACTTGAGTTTGTCGGACAGGTCGCGCAAAGCGGTGGTGTCCATGAGGCGGACCACTTCAAATCCTTCTTCCTCCACAACGGCAGTGGGTGCAGGGGCCGGTTGCGTTGCCACCGGACGCCTCGGTATGTTCCTGTCTCCGCCGCGTTCGACTTTTTTCTGCGACGGTTGCGGTTTTCCTTTGGCACGGGGAGGCTTGGGCGTGCTCTCCTTGTCCTGGCCCTCTTTTTTGACGATTTTAAGACCCAGCTTGCGTCCGGTCTTGTTCCCGTCCTCGTCCAACTCTTCCTGGTCCACCGGCTTGGCGGCACGGCCGCCGGCGGCGTCTTTCTTTTTCGGTTTGGAGGGCGATGATTTCTCCGCCGGCGCTTTCTTTTGGGTTGCTTCCTTGCCTGGAGCTTCTTCTTTTTTGGCCGCAGGTTTGGTCGCGGCTTTGGGTTTGGCGGTTTCTTTCGCTTCGGTTTTTTTGGAGGTTTTGGCCTTGGCAGGTTTTTTCGCGTCCTCTTCTTTTTTCTCTATGGTTTTGGTAGCAGCCTTGGCAGAGGTTTTGGTCGCCGCTTTTTTCTTGGTCGCGGATTTGACTGTGGCTTTTGAGGTCGCCTTGGTTTTGCTGGTGGAATTTTTCTTTTTGCCGGCACCGTCTACCGGTTTTTCGGTAAAAAAATCCCGTATGTAATTGGCCATGTCCTCATCAATGGAGCTCATGTGGTTTTTGACCGGGCAGTCTTGATTCTTGAGCTCGTCGATGATCTGGTCATTCTGGACGTTGAGTTCCAACGCCAATTTGTTAATCCTGATTTTAGCCAAAGGCAACCTCCTGAACTGTGGATGTTATTTTAGGTCCTCATAATCATCCCCTCAAACGTTTTCGTACTTCTCCATGAGCAGTTTGGCCTGGGTGATGATGGCCTGAGCCGTATCTTCGTCAATACCTTCGATTACCGTGAGTTCTTCCACTGAGGTGACGGACAACTCGGCAACGGTCTGGAACCCGTTGTCGGCCAGAGCGTCGATGATGGAGGGGGGAACGCCCGCCAGCGCTTCAAGCCCGAGTTCCTGTTCTTCCTCTTCTTCCTCATTATTATTTGCGGAAACAGTCTCTTCCTCTGCCGGCACCGGTACCGCTTCTTCGGCGGCGGTTTCTTCCGGCGCGGAGACTGTGGCGGTTTCGTCCTTTTCTTCAAGGGTCTCAGCGGCTTCCGCCAGGGAATCCAGAAACCCGGATTCCAAAGAGGGCTTCTTGAGACTGGGGGAGGTGTAAACGAGATTGTCGTCTTCCTCCGCCTTGTTCACCACGGCCGGTGGAGCCGACGGTGCGGGCTCGGTTGCTTTCGGACGTTTTGCAATCTGTTCTTCCGCAAACTCGACCAGCGATTCCGCCTTTTTCGGTCCGATACCGGGCAGCTCCTGCATGCCGGCGGTGCCGCGCTTCACCACTTCGTCGAAGGAGACGATGTTGTCGTTGAAGAGGATGGAGACGATTTTCTCCCCAAACCCCTTGGTGTTTTTGAGAATCTCGAAAAAGTCCTCCTTGGAGGATGTTGAAGTCTGAAACAGGCTGGGTGCTTCCAGCAGACCGCCGGCCTCCGATTCCCCTTTGATATCGATCTTCCATTTGACCAGCTTGGCGGCGAGGCGCACGTTCTGCCCCTTTTTACCGATGGCCAGCGACATCTGGTCGTCGGCGACAATGATGGTCATCTGCTTTTCGTCCTTGTTCATCAGGATGCGCGAAATCTTCGCCGGACTGAGAGCGTTACGGATGAAGATTTCCGGGTCTTCCGAGAACTCGACGATGTCGATTTTCTCGCCGCGTAATTCCTGCACGATGGACTGAACGCGCAGGCCACGCATGCCGACGCAGGCGCCGACGGCGTCGATGTCGCGGTCGTTGGTGCGCACCGCGATTTTGGTCCGGCCGTTGGGCTCGCGCACGATCCCCATGATCTCCACCATGCCTTCGCTGATTTCCGGAACCTCCAGTTCGAACAGGCGCTTGATGAGGCCGACGTGGGTGCGTGAAAGGATCACCAGCGTGTTCTTCGCCGTCTTGCGAACGTCAAGAACATAGGCGCGCACGCGGTCACCACGGTTGAAGGATTCGCGAAACACCTGTTCCCGTCGTGGAAGAATGCCCTCCGCCTTGCCCAGATCCACGATGATGTCGCCGTGCTCAAAGCGTTGCACGATGCCGTTGATGAGGTCGTCTTTCTTGTCGATGAATTCGTTGTACAGGATTTCAATTTCCGCTTCCCGCACCTTCTGCAGGATGACCTGCTTTGCCAGTTGCGCGGCGATGCGACCCAAGTCCTCCAGTTCCCGTTTCACCAGCACGACGTCCCCGTTCTCCGCGTCGGGATACAGCTTCTGCGCCTGCTTTTTGGTGATCTGTGTTTCCGGATCGCTGACCCGGGAGACGACAGTGCGCTCGGTCAGGATTTCCACCTCGCCGGTTTCTTCGTTGAAATGGCTTTGCAGGGTTTCGAGGTCCGGCAGTTTTTTGCGTACGGCAGCTTCCACCGCGCTCTTGAGAGCATCGATCAGCACGTCGCGGTCGATACCCTTTTCCCGGCACAACTGGTCAATGATGTGGATGACTTCAGAGGTCATAATTTGAATTCGATTTCCAAACGGGCGGAGGCGATGTTGTTGAGCGGAATGGCAAAGGTCTGCCCCTGCGCATCCACGTGCACATCGCCGTCCTCAAAGTTTTTCAGAGTACCCTTGAAGTTTCTGCGGTCGCCGATCGGGGCATAGGTGGTGATCTGGACCTTCTTGCCCAAATAGCGCCGAAAATCCTTTTCCTTTTTCAGCGGCCGGTCCAGACCCGGCGACGACACTTCCAGGATGTAATGCGTGCGGACAATATCGTCCACTTCAATCATATCTTCCACCATGCGGCTGACTTTCTTGCAGTCCTCCACACCCACACCTCCGGGCTTGTCGATGTAAATACGCAGGATCCAGTTTCGACCCTCGCGTCTGTATTCGACATCCACCAGCTCCAGACCCTGGGCCAGAATAACGGGCTCCACCAGCGATTCAACTGCTTGTGGTATTGAGCCTTTGGACATGGTGTGGCCGGTTGCCAGTTTGCATGGTTGTCAAAATTCCGTTCAATATGCTCGGGAATTTTGACGTACGGTTTGCATGATTCGATACAAAAAAAGCGGGCTGGAAGCCCGCCATCAATGCAGACCGCTCAATTTGTGTAAATTTTAACCGAAATTCGGCGGAGCTTGCAAGCTAATTTCATGAAACGGAAGGGCCGGGAGCAAAATCAGAGTTCCGAAAGCTGCGCCGGGATTTTTTCCAGAATGGCGGGGAAGGGGTGGTTGGCGGACTCTCCTGTACGCCGGGTTTTAACCTCGATTTCACCCTGCTCCAGATTTTTGGGACCGATGACCAACTGCAGGGGGAACCCGATCAATTCGGCATCCTTGAACTTGACCCCCAGCCGGTCGGAGCGGTCGTCCAGCAGCACCTCCACGCCCAGCTCGGTGAGCCGGCGGTAGGCGGTGTCGGCGGCGTCTTTCACCTTCTCGTCGGAATAGTTGGTGGGCAGGATCACCACCTGGAACGGGGCCAACGGTGCGGGCCAGACGATGCCCTTGTCGTCGTGGTTCTGCTCGATGGCCGCGGCGGCGGTGCGGCCGACACCGATGCCGTAGCACCCCATCACCAGCGTTTTTTCCTTGCCGTTTTCGTCGAGGAACCCGGCTTTCATCGCTGTACTGTACTTGGTGCCGAGGATGAAGATGTGTCCGACCTCGATGCCGCGGCGGATCTGGTAGGTGCCGCCGTCGCAGTGCGGGCAGGGGTCGCCTTCCTCCACCGTGCGCAGGTCGCCGACCTGTTCGACCTGAAGGTCGCGTCCAAACTGCACGCCGGTGAAGTGTGCGTCGGTTTTGTTCGCGCCTGTGACGAAATCCTGCATGGCCGCCACTTCATGATCGGCGAATACGGGCAGGGGCAGGTTGACGGGACCGACGTAGCCGACGGGCAGCCCGGTTTGTTCCTTGATCGACTCCTCGCTCGCCGGGTGCAGCCATTCGCAGTCGATCAGGTTTTTCAGTTTGACTGGATTCAACTGCCGGTCGCCGCGTACCAACCCGGCTACCAGACCTTTTTCGTTTTCAAGGATGAGCGTCTTCACCAGTTTCTGCGGCGGTACTTTAAGGAACGTCGTCACCGCCTCGATGGTTTTCTGTCCGGGCGTCGAGACCTCCGCAAGCGGTTCCGATCCATCGGATCCAGTACCGTTTGCAGGCGGCCGGGCGCCGGCTTTTTCGAGATTCGAGGCGTAGCCGCAGGCGTCGCAGAACACCACCGCGTCTTCGCCGGAAGATGCCAGCACCATGAACTCGTGCGAGAAGCTGCCGCCGATGGTGCCGCTGTCGGCTTCCACCATTTTGAAATCGAGTCCGCACCGTTTGAACACGTTGTTGTAGGCGGTCTTCATGTCCTCATAGGTTTTCTGCACATCCTGTTCGCTGGCGTGAAAACTGTACGCGTCTTTCATGGTGAACTCGCGTCCGCGCATGACACCGAAACGCGGCCGCACTTCGTCGCGGAACTTGGTCTGAATCTGGTACAGCACGAGCGGCAACTGGCGGTAGGAGCGCACCTCGCGGCGGACGATGTCGGTGATGACTTCCTCGTGCGTGGGCCCGTAACAGAATTTGCGGTCGTGACGGTCGATGATGCGGAGCAGTTCCTTGCCGTAGAAATCCCAGCGCCCGCTTTCCTGCCACAACTCCGCCGGCTGGATGCTGGGCAGGAACACCTCCTGCCCGCCGATGGCGTTCATCTCCTCGCGGATGATCTGTTCAACTTTCCTCAACACGCGCAGGCCGAGCGGCAAAATCGAATAGATGCCGCTGGCGAGCTGGCGGATCATCCCCGCGCGCACCATCAGCTTGTGGCTGATGACTTCCGCATCGGAAGGCGCTTCTTTAAGAGTGGGAATCAGTAACTGCGAATAGCGCATGCGTGTTCTCGTGGGTTCGTTTCAGACCGGCAAAACCGGTTGAGGGATGATAAGCAACCTGCCGAATAAGTCAAGGGGTGGGAATCTGCGGCGCATCGGATGTGGTGGAAACGAACAACTCGTTGGCCAGTTCGATATCCTGCGGGAAATGAATCTCCAGCCAGCCTTTGTGGATTTCGAGGTAATGCACGTTGAAGCCGCGGTCGATCATCTCCTGCACGAGGTCGGTGAGGCGGAACTTGGAGACGTCTTCCGCTTCCTGGATCTGGCCCCGCAGGTTCTGCCGCACGTCGTGATAAGTTTCGAGGAACTGCTCGGCGCCGGTTTTGGTGAACTTGGCCAGCCCGATGAACTCGTGCGTGGCCAGCGCGGGATCGATCTTCTTGCCGATCTTGGCGATGGTGTTCTGGTAGTCGAAGTTGATGGCGCGCCGTCCGAGGTTCCTCTTGTTACGGCTGATGACGTAATCCGTGGCCTTGCCGTCCACCGAGTCGAGGTACTGGATCGAATTGTCCACCACAAGCACGATGTCTTCGCGCGAAGCCAGGAGGTTGGCGAACACGCCATATTCGACCAGGATGTCGGAGTACAGCATGATGAAGCCGTTGGACATCTTGTCTTCCGCGGCGAGGATGCTGTCGAGCTCGGTGTTCTTTTCGTAATCCGGAGCCTCGATGAAGCTCACACCCTCCGCCCGCATCTGGTCCTTGCCGTGACCCGTGACCACGGTGATGTCGGTGAGGCGGTTGATATTGAGCGATTTGATCTGGCGTGCGAGCAGGGTTTTTCCGGCGATATCGATCATCGCTTTCGGTGCGTTCCCGATGACTTTCTCCAGGTCCGGGGCACGGCCCGCCGCCGGGATGATGACCGGCGTGTTCTTGTTGGATTCGTCGAGCCGGTCTTTTTCCTTCACGTCAAGAAAACCCACGGCATCGAAAATATCGCGTAAGGGAGCGCACATTGGATCGGCTTCGAACGAACGCTGGTTGAGCAGAATGGTGCGCGCGGTTTCGAGCATCGACTTGTACGCGGTGCGCAAAAGGTGGTTGGCGTAGATGACGATGTGGAAACCCGACTGTTTGAGTTCTTCCTCGACGATGTTGTTGTACGTGGTCGGCACGCAGACCAAAGGCTTGTCCATCTCCAATTCAGCGAGGAGACTCTGGTAGCGTTTTGCAAACTCGAGGATCTCCGAGGGGTCCTTGGATTTGGAATGGATCATGATGCCGTCGGCCCCGGCTTCCAGATAGGCGCGGGCGCGGTCGAGGGCGTCGTCGAGTCCCAGTCCTGCGATCAGGCTTTCCAGCCGGGCGATGATCATGAAGTCGTCGGTCATCTGTACGGCCTTGCCCCGTTTGATCTTGTAAGCGAAGGCCTGCGGTTCCTGCAGGGTCTGTGTGGTGCCGGCCTCCAGGCTGTTGCGCTTGGGGAACACCTTGTCTTCAATGATGACGGCGGAGACCCCTGCGCGTTCCAGTTTCGACACGGTGTATTCGAACATGTTGGGATCGCCGCCGGTGTCGCCGTCCACGATCATCGGCTTTTTGGTGACGGCGAGGATTTCGTGGATGGTGTGCAGGCGCGAGTCGAAACTGATGACCTCGATATCCGGATGGCCCTTGGAGGCGGAATCGGTGAGGCTGCTTTCCCAGATGGCATCAAATTCGCGAACCACCTGGTTGCCGTCGGCGTCCTGTCCTTCGATGCGGGCGTTGTCGGCGATGATGCCGCTCAGTCCGTTGTGGGCTTCGATGGCGCGGACCAGCTGGCCCTGTGCGAGCATGTGCTTCAGTTTGCCTCGCCGTTCTTCCGGCAGGGTTTTGTTCAAAAGGGTCATGGCGATGGGAATTCCTGATCCGGGCCGCCCAGCTTTTCGCGGATCCAGCCCGGAACGTAAATGGTTTCCAGATCGAACGATTTCAACACGTTCAGAATGATTTCAATATGTTGAACCGGACTCAGCGTTTTGTCCAGCACAATCAGGTCCCGGCCGTGGACTTTGCAGTGGCCGCTGGCGACGGGATATTCGGTCTCGTCGAGCCGGGTGCATTGGATTTCGATGTTCAGTTTCTGCGCAACGGCGTGTAAATCGTCCAGGCGTTGTCGCGTGAGGGTGTCGGGTCCGTCTTGCGGCATGGGCGCAGCGGGCTCCCTATCATTTCATGATGCGCATGATGTCGTTGTAGAACGCGAAGATCATGAGGAACAGGATCATGAACAGGCCCACCTGCGCCGCGCGTTCGCGGCTTCTTTCGCTGACCGGCTTGCCCTTGAGGATCTCGATCAGGAAAAACATGATGTGGCCGCCGTCGAGAATGGGGATCGGGAACAGGTTGATCAGGCCGAGATTGATGCTGAGAAGCGCGGTGAGCCTTATGATCTGGTTGAATCCCTGTTCTGCCTGCTGGCCGTAAAACTGGAATATCATGATGGGCCCGCCGATGTTTTCAGCAGACACCGATCCAAAGATCATCTTCTTCACGCTGACGGCGATGAGGTAGGTGAGCTTCCAAGTCTCTTCCACCGACCGCCACATGGATCCGATGATGCCGTACTGTTCGACTTCCATCTCGCCCTGCAGGGCGACACCCAATTGACCTATGGTGATGTCCTTGCCGGTTTCGTCTTTCATCTTCTCCGGCTTGGGCGTCAGCTTGAGATCGTAAGTCATGCCGTCTTCACGGAGCACGGTGACATCGAGTTGCTTGCCCGGATGATCCATAGCGGCGGTCTTGAGGTCCTGCCAGCCCCGAATGGGCGTGTTATTGATCTCCAGCAGGACGTCGCCTTTCTGGATGCCTGCTTTGTCCGCGGCCGATCCTTCCTCCACGTCGGCGATGCGCCTGACCAGCGGCGTGATACCGATGAGGCCGACGGTTTCCTTCTCGCCCCACAAATTGACTATCTCTTCCGAAACCGGAGTGATGGTTTTTTCAACCAGAGACTTGCCATCCTTTTCCACCACGAACTGCATGGGTTCCCCCGGTGCGTCGTGCACGATTTGCAGCAGTTGGTCCCAGAACCGGATTTCCTGTCCATTGACCTCGACGATGCGGTCGCCGGTCTCGATGCCTGCCGCCAACGCCGGGGAGTCGTCCCGCACCATGCCGACGGTGGTGCCCAGCGTGGGCACGCCGTTCATGAACACGATGACGTAAATCAGGATGGCAAACAGGATGTTGAACAGGGGGCCGCCGAAGGCAATGGCGATGCGGTGGTACACGTTGGCGTGGGAAAACGAACCCGTGGTGTCCCCCAGTTCTTCGCCGGGGTCTTCGCCCTTCATCTTTACGTAGCCGCCCAGCGGGATGGCGGCGATGAGGTATTCCGTGCCGCCCTGTTTGAAACCGACGATTTTCGGCCCGAAGCCGAGCGAGAATTTTTCAACAATCACTCCGCACTTGCGCGCGATCAGGAAATGACCGAGTTCGTGAACGAATATCAGGGCGGCCAGGCCCAGCAGGAACACGAACATGTCGATGCCAAAGGCGGCGATGGAATCCAGGGAGATTGCGGCGACGTCAAACATGTCAGGCGTTTCAGGGTTGAGCGGCAAGGTCGATCAATTCCACGCCCGGAGGCACCTGGAACTGAAACTGGGAATCGGAAATGCCGGGGTTGTTTTCGATATCTTCAAACATCATCTGTGTCCGGTTCCCTAATTTATCATACACACTGGACCCGATGATTTGGAAATTATTCCGGTCGGCCAAAAGCACCAGACGGTCCAGGCCCTGTTCTTCGGTTTTGGGAATCAATTCCACCACCAGGTTGCCGTCCTCACGTTGAATTTTGCCCACATTGAACGATTCGGTGAGCTTGCCTTCTCCGGACAGGAAGAGGGCGGGGGTGTTCGAGGAATAGATGCTGTCCACCTTCATGCGTGTCACCTGCGACTCTTCAGGCAGGTACAGCCACAGCAGTTTGTTGTTGCTGATGAGCACCTGCGGATCCGGCGCGTTGTAGGTCCATTTCATCCGGCCGGGCTTTTTGATGAACACCTCGCCTTTTGCCTCCTGAGTCTGGTCCATCACCTTCAGGTAGGACTTCTGCACGAATCGCGCCTTGAAGGACTGCGTCGCGTCGTACTTCTTCTGGATGGCGGCGATGATGTCCTGTTTCGATTCCGCAAGCACAGGGGCGGCGAAAAAGAACAGCAGGGCGATGCCTGCGGTGATTTGAACGATGCGTTTCATGGTTGCCTTTCGGGACTCTTTGCGTGGACCACCCGGCGGTTTTCGATGCGCAGTCGGTTGTCCACGATCTGTTGGATGGCTCTTGGGTATATCTCGTGTTCCTTCTCCAGGATGCGCGCCGACAGGGTTTCCGCCGTGTCGCCGTCTTCCACCGGCACCACCGCCTGCATGATGATGGGCCCGCCATCGACTTCCTCATTCACGTAGTGCACCGTGCATCCGGAAAACCGGACGCCATAATCGATGGCCTTCTGCTGCACGTCGAGACCCGGAAACGCCGGAAGAAGGGAAGGATGGATGTTGATGATGCGGTTCGGAAACGATTCGAAAAACGGCTCCCGCACGATGCGCATGTACCCGGCGAGGCAGACGAGATCGACCGTCTTGGCTTGAAGGATTCTTACCAGTTCCGCATTGTACGCCCGCTTGTCGGCAAAGGCTTTGGGGTCGACAAACTGTGCTTCGATGCCGTGCTTTCGCCCTCGCTCCAATGCCTGCGCGTTTTTTCGGTCGCTCAGGATGACGGCGATTTCGGCGGTCAGCCGTCCGTTTTCGATGTGGTCGATGATGGCCTGCAGGTTGGTGCCGCGCCCGGAGGCGAGCACTCCCAGTTTGAAAGCCTTTGAGTTCATGAAATTCCAGCAAGGAATTGGCGGTCAGCCGGTTGGTTCCAAGGTTACTGCGACCAGATTACCACCGGAGGAAAGCAGGAATCAACGGACTGCGTCGACCTCAGCAATAAGCTGCCTGGATTTGTTTGAGCAGGCCGATGTTCTGGGTGTGCCCGGATTTGTGCGCCCTGATGTGGCCCCTCACCGGTTTGCCGAGCAGGTAGAAGTCGCCGAGAATGTCCAGAATCTTGTGGCGGGCGAATTCGTTTTCGTAACGCAGTTCGGTGTTGAGGACTTTCTTTTCGTCGAGCAGGATGAAGTTGTCCAGGTTTCCACCCGCAGCGAAACCCATTTTCATAAGCATGGCCACGTCCTTCATGAAACCGAAGGTGCGCGCCGGGGCGATTTCCTTTTTGAACTGGTCCGGGCTGGAGAAATCGAATACGTGATCCATCACGCCGATCGGTTCCGGATACTCCATGTGGTAGGAGACCTTGAACCCGTCGTAGGGCTCGATGCTGATGTGCGCCTTGTTCGGGTCGTCGCCGAAGCTGAGCTTTTCCTTGATCACCAGTTCTTCGTAATAATCCTCCTGGTCCTCGTACTCCCCGTCTTCAACGAGCTGGCAGAAATCCTTGGCCGATCCGTCCATCACCGGCGCTTCGTCGCCGATCTTGATGAGCAGGTTGTTGATGCGGTACATGTGCAGGACGGCCATGATGTGCTCGATGGTGGATACCGACGCCGTGCCGCGGCGCAGGATGGTGGCATATTCCGTGGACTGCACGTTTTCCAGACGAGCCGGGATGGTGGCCCCACTGGAGATGTCGCCGAAGATGATGCCACTTCCCGGAGGAAGGGGTTGCATGATGAGCCCGGTTTTGATTCCGGAATGCAATCCACTGCCGCACAACACCACACTGCGTTTCAGCGTTTTCTGTTTGAGTTGCCCCTTGCCGTTGCCGTTGGTAGCGGCGGTGGCCGCACCCGTTTGCATGGCCCGGATGGCGGGAGGCAGGTGATTGACCGTGATTTCGTCTTCCGGGTGCACCTTGCGCCCAAGTTGCTCCAGCACCAGACGCATTTCCTTCAAATTTTCCGGCCAGTCGTAACGGCTGAGCACGTCCATCGCGTCCGGAGAAACCTGGTGTGCGGGCAGGTCGGTGCGTTCCGCCTGTTCTTCAAAGAACCGGGTGACGAGAGAGGGAATCATCGCCGCGTGTTCCTTGAGTGGAGGGATGTACACGGTTTGTTCTTTGAGGAATTCGTAAAGATCCGCGTTGAACTCTCCCTTTTCCACCAAGTCCTCCAGGTCGCGATTGGTAGAGGCAAAGATGCGTGAAGGCAGGAGGTACGCAGAGACGTCCGCGGGGGCTTCCGGGTTCAGGCATTCGGCCAGGCGTTCCTGCACCGGTGCGGCCAACGTATCGACATTCTTGAGGTACACCACGCGGCGGCGCGACGGATGCGACCGCGACGGGAGCCGCTTGCGTCCCTTCGTCTTGCCGGTGCTTTCCTGGGCGAAAAGTTCCGATTTGATCTGGTTCGTCGGGCGCAGTCCGCAATGGAGTTTCACGAACGGCATGTTGTTCTTCCGGCTCTGCTGGTGAATCGCCTGTGCGATGAATTCCTTTCCGGTTCCTGTTTCTCCCTGGATGAGCACCGGCCGGCCGGTGCGGGCATGCTGTTTGATGGTTTTCTTCACGTCCACCATCATCTGAAAACAATGGGGGAGTTCGTGCTTTTGCGGAGCGTGACCGTTGATGCCGTTCTTGGATGTCTTTTGCGCCAGAGCTTTGCCCACCGACTGCACGATCTGGTTCAGCGAGAACGGTTTTTCGATGAAATCGAACGCACCCAGCTTGGTGGCATTGACGGCGGTGTCGATGGTGCCGTGGCCGGACATCACCAGAACTTCGATTTCCGGGTAATACGTCTTGAGGGTGCGCAGAACCTCGATACCGTCCATGCCCGGTATCCAGATGTCGAGCAGGATGAGGTCCGGAGGGTCGTTCTGTACCATCTCCAGAGCATCCAGCCCATCCTCGGCGGTGGCGATTTCGTAGCCTTCGTCGGAAAGAATTTCCTGCAGGGAACTGACTATATTTTTTTCGTCATCGACGATCAACACACGTTCTTTGTTAGCCAACAGTCTTCTCCGTAATGCAATTCAATGAAAATGAAATTCAGGGGGCCAGGGCGGGGGAGACGGGTTCCGGTTCCGCCACCTCGGCGCATTTGATGAAATCCATGTAATAAATCTGTTTGCCGGCGTTGATGAAATTCCGTTCGTACTTGGTGCGCGGCGTGTCTTCCCGAAACGTAATGTAACCCTTGTCCGGGTGGCGGTTTTGAAGGGACGACTCGGCATTCAGAAACTCGATCATTTCATGAAAGTATTCCTCGTGATCGGTTGCCAGCCTCAGCGATCCCTCCATTTTCAGTTTGCGCGACAGCATGGCGATGAAAGGCGGTTTCATCAGCCTCCGCTTGTGATGCCGTTTCTTCGGCCACGGGTCCGGGAAGTTGATATAAACCTCGTCCAGTTCTCCGTCCAGAAAAATTCCGGGAATGCGTTCCTTGGCGTCGCCGTAAGCCAGTCGAACGTTGGGTATCTGCAGTCGGTCGAGACGCGTGATCACTTTGCGGATTCCCTTGTGGTAGAAATCCATCGCCACAAAGTTGCTGTCCGGTTCGCGCACGGCCATGTCGATCAAAAAATTGCCGTTGCCGAAACCGATTTCCAGTTTGAGCGGCTTGTCATTGCCGAACACCTTTCTCCAGTCCGGCCACTCCGCAATATCCAGAAAACAGGGGTGTGCCTGGACCTTCTCAAAAGGTAAATAATTTTTTGCCATGTTCTATGTCAGGATCCATGCCCTGAATTGTTCATGCTGTCGTGAATGGTGGTAACCTGTAAAACCTCGAATTCCTGTTGCTTGCCATTAAAGTTCAATTCCACGTCGTCGCCTTCGGTTTTTCCCAATAGTGCCTTGCCCAGCGGCGAGGCGAGGGAAATCCTGCCTTCCTCCGGATTCACTTCTTCAGGAAAAACGAGGTTGAAGGTTTTTTCCTCTCCGGAATCAAGGTCCTTCAGGAGCAGGGTGCTTCCCAGACCGGAGCGATCCTTGGGAATGCGGTTGATGTCGATGGACACGATGTCGCTGATGCGTTTTTGCAATTGCGAGACACGGGATTCCAGAAACATCTGCCGCTCCTTGGCGGCTTTGTATTCGGCGTTTTCACTGAGGTCACCCATGTCGGTGGCCACTTTGAGCGCTTTGGGAATGTCCACTTCCAGTTCCCGTTTGCTCTCCATTAAATCTTTTTCGAGTTTGTCGATGATCGGAAGTCGCATGAATATGAACCCATTGATAAATCAGGGGAGTCGGTTATTGAGCGCGGCCGAAGAGGGCCGCCAGTTCCTTATAATAAAAGCATCTTCCCGCCCTTGTCCACGGAGTTTTTCTCTCAGGAGGATGGCGTTCTCGTAATCGGGGGCATGGCCTGCAATCACCTGGTACCAGGTTTGGCCATCGCGGTCCACCGGACGCACTTCGCCATCGTATTGCCGCGAGAGCTGCTCCGCCGAGTTGCGGTTTTCAAAGAGGCCCAGTTGAATGCTGTAGAAAACAGTGCCCGGTCCGCTGGCCAGGGTGACTTCGGGTTTCCGGGCGGTTCCGGATTCCAGCACCGTCACGCGCACCCTTGCGGTCCCTTGGTCGGCCATACCCAGCAGTTGCGCCGCCTTGAAACTGAGGTCGATGACCCGGTCCCCCACAAAAGGGCCCCGATCATTGATGCGGACAGTCACCTCTTTTCCATTTTCCAGATTGGTCACCCGGACACGGGAATGAAACGGCAGGGTTTTGTGTGCCGCCGTCAGGGCATTCATATTATACACTTCTTTATTGGAGGTTGCCTGCCCATGAAACGGGTGCCCGTACCAGGAAGCGACCCCCTCCTCGGAAAACCCGTCAGCCCGGTCCAGCGGCTGATACACCTTGCCCTCCACATCATAAGGCATGGTTTCATCCAGCGTGGGGGATTCATGAGAAACGGGTTTGGTTGGCATGCGTTTGGAATTGAGGTTGTCCGTTCGTTTCAGTGCGGGGCTCAGTGCCCCATGCCCGTGCCCCATGGCGGGGGTCAGGTCATGCGTGCAGGCGGAGGCGATCGCCAGTACCCATAATATAAACAGGCCTTTACAGGTTAGTGAGAAGCGTTGTCGGCTTTCCATTGGGACAGATCCTGATTGAATGATTGATTTGAAGGGGAAAAGGGAAGCCCCCGAAATCAGGGGGTCCGGTGAACCAAGGCTGATGATTCCATGAGCTAACCTATAACCTGTTCAAAGTCAATCAGTTATGGATAAAATCGTTTTGATTGTATGGGTTTGTAGGTGGGAGGTCAACCTTTATCTGGGAATGTTGTCGTGCAGGTGAAACTTCCATAAATCATTGACAGATTTGGGGAAACCAGTGACAATCGTTATGTGAAACCCCTTTTTGGTCCCATCGGGCATCTAACAGTTTTTATATCAATATTTTTTTGAATATTTCCTCCCATGCGGGAACACATTCTGGAAATCATCCAGGAGAAGAAGAACATACCGCCTTTGCCGGACATTTTGCACCGTCTGGAAGCCAAAATTGGCAGTCCCAAAAGCCAGGTCAGCGACATCGCCATTTTGATAGAAACCGAACCTATCCTGTCCGGCCGACTGATCCAGCTTTCCAACAGCGTGTTTTTTGGCGGCACCGGCTGCAAGGTGGAGAAGTTGCCCGACGCCATAATCCGGTTGGGTCTGAAAATGATCCTGGACCTCGCCTACACGCTGGAGTTGCCCAAGCTGTTTTTACGCGAAAGTGCGTTGAATCAGAAAAAGTTCTGGCAGCATTCGCTGGCCGTGGCCATCCTCGCGCGCCTTCTGGCCGAAAACCTGAAGCCACTGAATTGCGATCCGGACCCCTGTTACCTTTCCGGCCTGATGCACGACATCGGCATTATGGTGTTCAGTTTTGTGATTCCAAAGGAATACGGACAGTTTTTGAAAGAGGTGCGCGGCATCAACCAACCCTTGCACGTACTGGAGCAGAAGCGGTTCGGCATCGCCCATCCGGAACTGGGAGCGGAGTTTATCAGGAAATGGTGGCCGATCCCTTCCAATGTGGTGCTGGCTGTGGAAAAGCATTTTCTGCAGGTGTCAGAAAAAGGAAAAAAGTTTCCCACCCTGCTCAGTGTCATCATGGCCAACGACGTCGCCAACCATTTTGGCATGGACCACAATATTTCTGCTTACAAGGAGGAATTGGATCGCGGTTTCCTGCAATCCTACGGATTGACCCCCGCCATGCTGGATGAAATGATCGATAAAACCCGCGACAGCCTGCATATGGCGCAGGAAGTGCTTTATAAATGAGACCAATCCTTTATAATTAAAAACTCGTTCCCAGCCGGAACGGCATCAACATGAGCGGCGGAACCCTCGGTGGGGTTCCCTGCGTTCACGCCAACCCTGATTTCAGAAACCGGTTTCAAAACAACTCATCATGCCAGCAGACCAATTTCAAGTAACCTTCCGGGGTGTCCGTGGGTCGTTGCCTTCCCCCCAGTTGAGCCACGATATCGAGGAAAAAATTTTGAAAGCGCTGGAAATGGCTAAACCCGCAGATTTGCAGGACGAAGCCAGTCGGCAGAAATACGTCAGTACGCTTCCAGAGCATGTCCGCGGTTGTTTTGGTGGCAACTCGGCCTGCGTGCAACTGGAAGTGGGGGGCAAGAATCTGGTTTTCGACTGCGGTTCGGGGTTGCGGGAGCTTGGGCATCACTATATGCAACGGGAATTTGAAAAGGGGCAGGGGGAAGTCCACATTTTCCTGTCGCACACCCATTGGGACCACATCATGGGACTGCCGTTTTTCGTGCCGCTGTTCACCAAGGGCAACCGCATCCGATTTTACGGGGTTCATAAGGATATCAAAGAACGTCTCATGAACCAGCAGGATCCCCGTTATTTCCCGGTGGCCTTCAGTTCCTTCACGGCCGATGTTGAAGTGCTCACCCTGAATGGAGAAAAGAATATCGTGTTCGGGGAGGAGGCCGATCCGGTCATTGTCACCTGGAAGGAGATGGATCACCCCGGGATGAGTTTCTCCTATCGGGTGGAATACCGCGGCAAGTCAGTTGTGTATGCTACGGATGCCGAATACAAGAAGCTGTCGCCGGATGATCTCAAACCCACCATCGACTTTTTCCGCGAGGCGGACCTGTTGATTTTCGATTCCCAATACACTTTCATCGAAGGGGTTGAGAAGGAAGACTGGGGACACAGCTCGACGTTCATCGGCGTGGACATCGCGCTGGAGGCAGGGGTGCGAAACCTGGCTTTCTACCATCACGAACCCACCTACAGCGATTTCAAGCTGGTCAACATCCTCGACAAAACCCGCAAGTACCTGGCTGCCATCGGTGGTGACACCACTCTGAACTGCTTTCTGGCCCGCGAAGGAAAAACCTTCGACCTCCTTGCGGAATGATTCCAGGCCATGGACTTTGGCTCTCCTTTCCGCCGCGCGTTGCGCATTAGCCATTGACCGGGAGAGGTGCCAATGGCCGACTCCAAACGTTTCCGATTTTCCATAGACCGCGGAGGGACCTTCACCGACGTGTACGCGGAAGTGCCGGGAGAGCCGGGTTACCGCGTGGTCAAACTGCTTTCGGAGGACCCGGACCACTATCCCGATGCGCCGGTCGAGGGTATCCGCCGTGTTCTGGAAGAGGTATTGCGCACGCCTTTACCAAAGGAAGGGTTTGATGCTTCGTCCGTCGAGTGGGTGAGGATGGGTACCACGGTTGCGACCAACGCGCTCCTCGAACGCAAGGGAGCGAAGACGGCGCTCATCATCACCAAAGGTTTCGCCGACGCGCTGGTCATCGGCAAGCAGAACCGCCCGCACCTGTTCCAACTCGCCATCCCCACGCCGCAACCGCTTTACTCTGCAGTGCTCGAAATCGACGAACGCCTGCGCCTGCTCAAACCCGATGAAATCGACGGCACTCCACACGCCATCCGTTGTCCTTCCGGCGATGCGGTGGAGGTGCTGGCCACTCCTGAATGGGGGGAGGTTCACGATGACCTGCAACGCCTCAAGGACAAGGGAATCGAGAGCCTCGCCGTGGTTCTGCTCCATGCCTACGCCTACGATGCGCACGAAAAAAAGATAGAGAAACTGGCACGCGAGGTCGGGTTCGGGCACGTGTCAGTGTCATCGGCTACCATGCCGCGCATCAAACTGGTGGATAGGGGGCAGACCACTGTGGTGGACGCGGCCCTCACGCCCCATATCCGGCGCTATCTGGAAGGGTTTCGAAGGCGGTTTCAGAATCCCAAAGCGGACCTCCTGTTCATGCAGTCGGACGGGGGACTCGTCCGCGCCGACCGGTTCAAAGGGTCGAACGGGATTCTTTCGGGACCGGCCGGTGGTGTGGTGGGTTACGCGGCGACGGGGTTCGATCCGCACCATCCGCAACCGCTCATCGGTTTCGACATGGGGGGCACCTCCACCGATGTGTCGCGCTTCGATGGCCTATACGACTGGGTGCAGGAAACGGAAATTGCCGGCGTTCACCTGATGGCTCCGCAGCTCGATATCCGAACCGTGGCGGCAGGCGGCGGCTCGCGTCTGTTTTTCCAGAACGGCATGCTGGCGGTGGGACCGGAATCTTCCGGAGCACACCCCGGGCCGGTCTGCTATCGCAAGGGAGGTCACCTCTCCCTCACCGACGCCAACCTCCTGCTCGGGAGGCTGGTGCCGGAGTTTTTTCCACATATCTTCGGTCCCAATCATGACGAACCGCTTGATACAGACACCGCGCGCCGTGCATTCGAATCGCTTGCCCAGAACATCAACGCGGAGCAAGAGAAAAGAGGCGAGTCGCCGATGAGTCTCGAAGCCATTGCTCTGGGATGTGTCGAGGTGGCGAACGAAACCATGGCCCGTCCCATCCGCGAGCTTTCCATCGCCCGCGGTCACGATGTACGCACGCATGCGCTGTCGTGTTTCGGCGGCGCCGGGGGACAGCACGCCTGCGCCATCGCCCGCTCGCTCGGCATCCGCCGCATCCTCATCCATCGCTTCGCGGGCATCCTCTCGGCCTACGGGCTGGCCCTGGCCGACGTGGTGGTGGAAAAAGAAGAACCGGTGTCGTGGGTCTGGGATGCGAACAGCAAAGCCAGGTGGGAACCCCGCCTTGCGGATCTGCGCGGGAAGGCTCAAGAGGCGTTGCAGGCGGAAGGATTCGATCCGGCTTCCATCGAGGTGCAGGAGTTTTTGAGCCTGCGATATGAGGGCACCGACCATGCGGTCATGGTCCGGCGTCCCGTGGACGACAACTTCGCCACTCCGTTCCGTGTCCTGTACCGGCGTGAGTATGGATTCGAACTGGAAGGGCGGCCGATTCTCATCGACGGCCTGCGCGTACGCGGCATCGGCAAAACGTCCCGGCCAATCGTGCCACCGCTCGCTCCAAAGGAAGCACCCACGCCGCCTGCCGCACTCACGGACTGTTATTTCAAAGACGGCTGGCAGAAGACGCCGGTGTTTCGATTGGAGTCGATGGGCGCGGAGGAAAAATTAACCGGTCCGGCGATCCTTCTAAATGACACCTCCACCATTCTGGTCGAACCCGACTGCACGGCGCGCATCACGAAGGAAGGCGATGTGGAAATCGAAGTCGGGGCCGCAACGGAGGCGAAAGCGGACACGCGTTGGGACCCGGTGCAGCTCGCTCTGTTCAGCAACCGGTTCATGTCGATCGCCGAACAGATGGGGCATACGCTCCAGCGCACGGCGGTGTCGACCAACATCAAGGAGCGGCAGGATTTTTCCTGCGCCGTTTTCGATCCGGAAGGCGGACTCGTCGCCAATGCACCGCACCAGCCGGTGCACCTGGGATCGATGGGCGAGGCGGTGCGGGCACAGATCCGCCTCCATGGTGACGCCATGCAGGAGGGAGACGTGTTTCTGTCGAACCACCCTCAGGCGGGCGGCACGCATCTTCCAGACATGACCGTCATCACCCCGGTCTTTGAAGGCGGGCGCGCTGTCTTCTTTGTCGCCAGTCGGGGTCATCATGCCGACATCGGCGGCAGTACGCCCGGATCGATGCCCGCCTTCTCCACGCGCATCGAGGAAGAGGGTGCGGCGGTAGAGTCGTTCCAACTGGTAAAGGGAGGCCTGTTCCAGGAAGAGGCGTTGAGAAAGTTGCTCACCACGCCGCCGGATATTCCCGGTTATGACAAACCGCAGATGCTTTCCGGCACGCGGGCGCTGGCGGATAATGTGTCCGACCTCAAGGCGCAGATCGCCGCCAACCGGCGCGGTATCGACCTGCTTCGCTCGCTTATAAAGGAATACTCCCTGCCCGTGGTGCATGCGTACATGGGTTACATCCAGCAAAGCGCCGAGATGGCGGTACGCGAAGTGTTGGAAGAATTGTACCGCAAGCACGGCGGTCAGCCTCTGGCGGCGGAAGATCGCATGGACGACGGGACTCCGATTCACTTGCAGGTCGGGTTGCAGGAAAACGGGGGTGCGCTGTTCGATTTTTCCGGCACGGGAAAGGAGGTGGCGGGTAACCTGAACGCGCCGGTGGCGGTGACTTGCTCGGCGGTGCTTTACTGCCTGCGTTGCCTGGTGCGCCGCGATATTCCGCTCAACCAGGGTTGTCTCAATCCGGTGCGGTTCGTCATCCCGGAGGGATCGATCCTGAATCCGTCCAAACACGCGGCGGTGGCGGCGGGCAACGTGCTCACCTCGCAACGCGTGGTGGACGTGGTGCTGAAAGCGTTCGGTGCGGCGGCGGCTTCGCAGGGATGCATGAACAATCTCACCTTCGGCAATGAAAGGTTCGGTTATTACGAGACCATTGGGGGCGGGGCGGGGGCGGGACCCGGCTGGCACGGACGCTCCGGCGTTCACACGCACATGACCAACACGCGCATCACCGATCCCGAAATCCTCGAAAAACGCTATCCGGTTTTATTGTGGGAGTTTTCGATCCGCAAGGGTTCCGGAGGAAACGGGCGTTACCGGGGAGGCGCTGGACTCGTCCGCGAACTGGAATTCCTGCAACCGTTGCAGGTCACCCTTCTGTGTGAGCGCCGCGTGCACGCGCCGTTTGGGTTGAACGGTGGCGACGATGCCGCACGCGGGGTCAACCTGCTTCTACGCACCGATGGCACCGAGGAAAACCTCGGCGGCAAAAACGAAATCAACGTGAATCCCGGTGACCGCCTGCGCCTGCTCACCCCCGGCGGCGGCGGTTACGGCGAACCGGGGTTCTGATCTCCACCCGCTTCATCCCTGTTTGAACACGTCGTCGAGTTCGGTGTGGGCGATGTGGTTGGCGTAGTTGGTGATGGTCTTGAGCGCGATGATGCCAACAATCTCAAACACCTGACGGCGGTCGATGCCCCAGCCCTCGAACTCACTCAAGTCCTCGGCGGTCAGCCAGCCTTTTTTCTCAAGTGTGCGGGAGGTGGCGTCCACCAGGTGCTGGTCGCGTTCGTTTTTAAGCGGCGTTTTGTTTTTGACCGCCTCGACATCTTCATGACTCGCACCGGCTTTTGTTGCCACCATCCCGTGCGCCGCCTTGCAGTAACCGCACCCGTTGAAAGTGGACACCGCGAGAATGACCAGTTGCTTCTCGCGTTCGTTGAGCACGGTGTCGTTCATGATCGCCGTACCACTCAGGTAGAGGTCCAGTGTTTCCGGGCTGACCGCGAGTTCTTTCAAAACATTGGGCACGAAGCCAAATCCTTTTTCGGCTTTGTCGAGGAGTTCCTGTGCTTTGGTTGTGACTTTTTCCATGACGCCTCCCTGTGTTGCCGGTGAGTATTGGGTTTCTGGATCCGGTCCGTTTGAAACCCGGTTTTGGGAGTTGGTAGTCCGTGGAGCCGAAAACTTACAAATCGAAATTTACTGGCCCCGCATACTGATCACGACCTTGTTTTCGGAGAAGGCGGATTCGATGGCCGCTTGCGCATTTGTGAGCGGTTGCACGGATGTGATGAGCGATTTCAACGTGTCCTGGTGTTGTGCGAGGATGTCCACCGCCGGAGCGAACGGGCCGCAACGTGAACCCTGCACGCACAATTCGTCGACCACCAGCTTGGTCATGTCCAACCCTTCGGCGGGCAGGCCGCAGGTGGTCTTGGCGGAGATGGTGCCGCGGGGCCGGACCAGTCCCAGAGCCTGAGCGAACCCTTCCGGCCGACCTGTGGTGTCGACCACGATGTCTGCGCCCAGGCCATCCGTCAAGCCGTGGATCAGGTTGCGGGCATTTTCCGGAGAACAGGCCTCCGTGGCGCCGAACCGGAGGGCACGGTCGCGCTTCTCCAGGCTCCGCGAAACGGTCACCACCTTCAGATTGTGCACAACGGATGCGACGAACACGATGAGGATGCCCAGGCGGCCCGGACCCAATACCACGACCACGTCGTTTTCTTTTGGCGGAGTCATGACGAAGGTTTGCAATGCCGCAGCTAGGGGTTCGATGAGCGTGGCGGTGATGGGATCGATTCCTTCCGGAATATCGTGGAGAGCGCCTGCTGGAACCGCAATCTCTTCGGCGAACGCACCGTCTTTGGAGATGATGCCGGTAACGGTGCGGTTCTGGCAGTGGCTGGGCATGCTGCGCTGGCAGGCGCGGCAGGGTGTGGGAGACCCGTAGGCAGTGCAGGTGTTGTTGATCTCGGCGGTGACGCGTTTCCCCTTCCACTCCGGGGCCACGTTGCTACCGGTTTCCGTGACGGTGCCGACGAATTCATGTCCGCAGACGAGCGGCAGGGGCACAGGATAATCGCCGGAGAAGAGAGCCAGGTCGGTGCCGCAGACGCCCGCATGTTCGACCGCGACCACCACTTCGCCCGCCCCGGCTTTCGCGTCGGGACGGTCCTGCAGTTCGATGGTCCTGGGTGAAATCAGTGTGGCGGCGCGGGGCATGGTGTGGACTCCGGTTGGGGGATGCGCAATCGGCGATTACTTTTTCTTTTTTCTTCTGCTTCTGTCTCCAAACCAGCAGCCAGTGCTGGATGAGCCGCAGTTTCTGCGAACCGGTGAATTTCCTGCGTTTGAACTTGGGTGTCTGTTCGTACTGCAAGCGCGCGATGACCGTCGGCGCCACGGCTTCCTCGATCACCGCGCCACGTTGCGCGTGCTCCAGCTTTTTGGAGTCGCACACCTCGCGGAATGCCACCATGGTGCGGCAGTCCAGAGGCCGGTTCTCGTGAACGGCGCAACTCTGGTCCTCTTCCAGAAACGGGCAGGGCTGGTTGATGACCATGGTGTACCAGTCCACCTTGTCCGGATCCACACCGGACTCCAGCGTCTTCTCCACCTTGTGCATGCTTTTCCCGGCGCGTTCGATGATGTCGTTGAGGTCGATGCCTTTCCGGCGCGCGGCATTCACCATCTCTTCCCATTCCAGTTCGGTGATCATGACGCCGGTGTGACAGCAGTGCGCGCATCCTTTCTGGCAGGTCAGCGGCGGCGCTTTTTCCTCGTAAGCGCGGTCGAGGATTTTCCACAGTGCCTGGATGGGGGGAATTTTTTCCTGTTTCGCCAGCGCCTTCGCGCCTTCCAGCAGGTGTTCGTAAGCGTACTGGATTTCCGCCTCGGCGTATTTCTGCTGGATGTACCGCCGCAGGTCTTCCGGGTCGGTCATGCCGTAAAGGTAAATGCCGTTGTGATCGGCGAACTGGGTGGTCATTGTGCGGTCCCTTTGAGTGCGTTATGCCTTCAAGATACCATCCGGGACCGAAGCGGGGCAACCGGCGAAGTGGGCCATAAAAATCGGGGGGAGGTCGCCTAGCCTTTTTTCTGCTTGGCGATGTATTTCATCTGCAGTTCGTAGATCAACTGCTCCAGCAGTTTCTGTTCCTCATGGTCCAGATTGTTCTGCGTTTTGGCCTTGAGCATGGTGAGGATGTCGATGGTCTGCTGGACCGCGGGCAGGTTTTCCTGCGTCTGTCCGGTCATGGGGTCGGGAATGTCGCCCAGGTAATAAAAGGCGGATGAAGTGAGCGACAGTACGAAGGTAGAGAAGTTGATCTCCATCTGGCCCTGCTGGCCGTGTGCGTGAGAGTCCTCCTGGTCTGCATGTTTCTGGGCCTCCTTCTCCTGTTCCTTTTTGATTTGCTGCTCCTGCTGCTGGCTGTCCTCCTCCGACAAGCGGGAGGACCGGCGGTCCTGGAAACTGAAACTGCTTTCTTCCTTTTCTTCGTCTTTGCTCATGGCAGAACCCCTGATAAACGGTTTGAAGGAACCGGATGGAAGGTTGGGCCAAACGGGCGCGGCCTGAATCCGGGTCGACGCTCCGGACGCTTTCCCTGATGAATTTAAAACATAGCAATATGGCCGTTTCATGTCAAAACAAAGCTGTTGTGTTGTTGCGGCGCATTCGTTTTGTTATCATCTCAGGACTATGGCATACCGATTTCTCGCGTTGGCGATTGTTCTGCTTTTCTTTCAGGCCTGCACACCCCGCCAGATGGTCCTTCGCATGGCGTCTCCTTTGTTCGAAGGCCAGGTGGCGGCGCTCAACGAGGAGCCCGACCTCAAGCTGGCCGAAAGCGCCATCCCCGCCAGCCTCAAGATGATGGAAGGTCTTGTGAAGGCCGATCCCGAAAACGCTTCCTATCATCTCAAGCTGGCGGAAGGATTCTGCGGTTATTCCTTCAGTTTCGTTGAAGGCAAAGACAACCGACGCGCCTCCGACCTTTATCTGCGCGGACGCAACCACGCCGTGCGGTCGCTTATCCTGAACGGCGCTCCGGAAAACCTCCTGAAACTCCCGCCGGACGAATTCAAGTCCGCGCTTGAGGATGTGGATAAGGAAGCTCTCCCGGGCCTGTTCTGGACGGGCCAGTGCTGGGGCGCGTGGCTGATGTTCAACCTCACGGACATGGAAGCGCTGGTCGCATTCCCGAAGGTGGAAGCGGTTATGCGGCGGGTGCTGGAGTGGGACGAAACGTTTCATTATGCCGGGCCACACTTGTTCTTCGGGGGATTTTATGGAGCGCGCTCGCCCATGCTGGGTGGCAAACCGGAACAGGCGCGGCAACATTTCGAGCGCGCCCTCGAGCTGACCGAACGCAAATACCTCATCATTCAGGTGATGTACGCCAAAACCCTGGCGGTACAGACGCAGGATAAGCAACTGTATACCCGGCTTTTGAATGAAGTGGTCGAGACGCCGGAAGGCGTGTTGCCCGGTCAGCGTCTCGCCAACCAGGTGGCGCGCCTGAAAGCAAAACAACTTCTGGAGGATGTGGATGTTCTTTTCTGATCGAAGCGACGGCAACGCACCCACCCCCGGCTCCCCGCGCGAACCGCACACGGTTTCTGTGCATCGCCTGCGGTATCTTGGCATCCCTGCTGTTTGCGCTGGTTATGTGGACCGTGCAGGCCACCCCGGTTCACGCCAAAACGTTCATCAAGCTGTCCACGCTGGCGCCGGAAGGATCGTCGTGGATGAACCGCATGAACGAACTGGCGGCGGAAGTGGAGAAGGCAACCGATGGCGAAGTGGCGTTCAAGTTTTATCCCGGCGGCGTGTCTGGCGATGAGATCGACGTCATCCGCAAAATGCGTATCGGACAGGTGCATGCGGCGGGGTTCACCGGCGTCGGGCTGGGAGAAATTTTGCCCGAGGTGCGGGTGCTCGATCTGCCGTTTTTGTATCGGAACGACAAGGAAATCGAACACGTCTATGACCGCATGACGGGTTACTTCTCCGAGCGGTTCGAGAAGGAAGGGTACATCCTGCTCGGCTGGGTGCCGGTGGGGTGGATTCATTTCTTCTCGCAGAAACCGATCGAACAGGTCGGCGACCTGCACGACAAAAAAGCGTGGATGTGGGAAGGCGACCCTCTGGTGCAGGAAACCTACAAGCATCTGGGCATCACGCCCCTGCCCATGTCCATCACCGACGTTCTGCTTTCATTGCAGACGGGCATGCTGGATACCGTGTACGCGTCACCCGTCGGCGCGCTGGCTCTGCAATGGTTCACGAAGGTGGGGTACATGTCCGAGCTTCGCATGGGCAATGCCACCGGTGCGGTGCTCATTTCCAAACGCCGCTTCCGCAAGCTGTCCGACGCGCACCAGAAAGCGGTGCGGGAAATCAGCGCAAAGCATTTAAAGAAGCTGGTTCAGCAGGTGCAGAAGGACAACGACAAGGCCATCGAGGTGATGAAGAAAAACGGGCTGAAGGTGGCACCGATGCCGGACGGGGCTGAACGGCAGAAGTTTTTTGATGTGGGTGAGAAAGTGCGGAAAGGTCTTGTCGGCAAACTGTTCGACCAGAAACTGCTGGACCAGGTCCTCGGGCACCTCGACGAAGTTCGTTCCTGAAGTCCCTCACCGGTCGGCAAGTTTGACCGCCGCCCAGTCGGCCAGCTTCTCGCGGTTGATTTTAGCGTTGTGCCGGATGTCCACCGGAAAACCCGGGTGAAACAGCACCATGTCGATGGGTCTCGTGACAGGGTTGGCTGAGCCCAGTTCCAGGAGCTCCGCCAGCAGGCGAGTTTTGACCGCCGGGTCCTTGATGGACGGGGGGTCGTGCAATTCGACCACGACGACCGGAATCTGCTGACCTTTCCTGCCCACCCCGACCAATGCCGACCGCCTCACCTCGGGGAGGCGGTTGAAGATGGCTTCGCAAACGATGGTGAACAGCGACCCTGTCTCCGTTTCGATCCGGTGACTTTTCCTGCCGCAGAACCACAACCGCCCTTGTTCATCGAGGTATCCCACGTCACCCATGCGGTGCCAGGTGCGTTCGCCTTCTTTGATTTTTGATAGGCGGTTGGCTTCATCCAGCACTGCGTACTGGCGCGTTACCCACGGACCACTTACGGCGATTTCGCCGATCGTTCCTGGGGCCGCTTCCAGCGAGGCATTCCATTCCGGAATGGGATCGTCCGTGATGTGGAGAATCCTGAGGTCCACGCCTTCCACCGGTTTGCCGACGCACGTTCCCGCGCCCTCCTGCGTGCGCGTCCAGGTTTCATCCACAACTTCCCGCCGTTCGATCGAGCATACCGGCAATGCTTCCGTCGCGCCGTAGGGGGTGTGGACTTTTGCGTCGGGAGCCAGAATGCGGTCGAATCGTTCGAGCAACGATCCCGGAACCGGCGCCCCTGCGATCAGGATGCGTTTCAGCGGTTCCAGGTTTCGGCCGTGCTCAATGCAATACCGCGCCACCGTGTCCCACAGGGCGGGTGATCCGAAACTGCTGGTGATGTTGAATTGCTTTATGGGTCCGAGGATGTTTTCCGGGTTCACTTTTGCCGGGCGGGTGGGGTCCATATCCGGGAGAACGCAGGTCATACCGAGCCCAACGCCGAACAGGCCGAACAATGGAAATGTCGGCAGGTCCACTTCGCCAATGGTGATGCCGTAGAGCTGTTTTATCTTTTCGACCTGCAGGGTAAACATCCGGTGAGTGTAAAGCACGCCTTTGGGCGGTCCCGTACTGCCGCTTGTGAACAGGATGGCCGCCGGGTCGTCCGGTCGGGTCGCAACCGGGACCGCATCGCGGCCGCCGCGAGCGCGCAGGGACCGCAGGGTGATGCCGCTCCACAACCAGCGTCTTCCCACCGTCACCCATTGGGTCACCGATTTGAAATGCCTGCGGTACACCAGCCTGGCGAGATGGGCCATGGGCACGCCGATGAACCCGGTCGGCGCCACGTTCTCAATACTGGTCAGCACCTGTTTGCGGTCGAGGCCGGGATCGATCAGCACCGGCACCGCTCCGATGCGGAACAGCGCGAAAGTAAGCGTGACGAATTCGATGCCGAACGGCACCATTACCAGCACCCGGTCGCCGTGGTCGAGCCCGGACTGGCGCAGCCCGTCCGCAAGCCGGTGCGTTTCCCGTTGAAGTTGGCGGAAAGTGATGCGTCGGCAGCTGCCGGAACGCGGTACCACAAGAGCATCGCGGTTGGGAATGGTTGCGGCCAGGTGATCGACCAGGCTGGCGATGTTTTCTACGGAAGGAGTGGTCATGTCATGCGTCCTGCAGTCCGAGCGCCGCTTTGACCAGCGGCAGAGTGACCTTTTGCCTGCGCGCCAGGGATTCGGTGTTGATGCGGGCGACCGCGTTCTTGATCGACGAGAAGTCGCGGGGAAGACGTGTGAGCAGGTAGTGTGCGATCTTTCCCGGGATATCCAGCCCCAGGTCCTGCGCCAGCTTATGAATCAGCCGCGCGGTGGTGGCGTCGTCGATCGGACCCAACTCCGCGGTGATGCCCCACTGAAAGCGCGAGCGCAGGTAATTTTCCGTATCGGGCAGGCGATTGGGGGCAGTGCGCCCGGCAAAAACAATGCGTTTGTCTTGTTCGCGACGCGTGTTGAAAACCAGGTACAGCCTCTCTTGCGCTTCCGTGTGGCCCGCAATGCGGTCCATGTCATCCATCAGCAGCAGATCCACAGTTTCCAGAGGAGCGAGGGCCGTTTCACCAGACTTTTCCCTGTCAGTCACGGTTGCAACAAAGTCCTCGCAATGAATGTATAGTGCGGATTGGGTTTCGGAAGCAAGGTTGCCGGCGGCCATCAAAAGGTGGGTTTTCCCAAGTCCTGCCGCGCCTGCGATGAACAGGCTTTGCGAGGGGGCAGTGTCGGCCGTGGAAAACTGCCGGGCTGTGGTGAAGGCAAACTTCGAACCTGTGGAAAGAATGAAATTGTCGAAGGTGTATTCCGGGTGAACGGGAAAGTTGAGAATACGTTGTCGGTTGCTGGAATCCTGACGAGACATGGAGCGTTGCCTCAGGGCCTCTAAACCCGTTCGATGAATACGAACAAGGGCGGGCGTCTCATGAAAATGGCCGTCCCCGTGTGGCCTGAAAGGCCTGAAAATTTATTTCGGGCCGATCTGGATTTCAATGTGTGTCTTGCCGAGGTGGGACGGCGTCACGCTGACCGTGCAGACCTGGCCCTTGCGCTGGTAAAGCATGATGCGTGTGTCGTGCTCCACAATCTGGAGGGGTGTCCAGCCGTTCTGCACCATCTCGGTACGAAAATAATCCACTACGTCCTCAGTCTTGTTCCAGACGGAAAATACCAGCCGACCCACTTTGATATCACCGCTTCCCGATTCGTAGATGAACGTTTTGCCCCGGTCGAGCTCAATGCCTTTCGGGATGGGGACGCTGGGAAACTGCATGGCCACGGAAGGCGGCGGGGATTGCTCCGGTGCGGGGCCGGTGGCTTTCTTCGGTGTGTCCGCGCAACCGGTGAGGCCCAAGAGGGCAAAAACGGCGGTGGCGACAAGGGTCCGTTGGATCGATTCAGTCATTGGAATACATTAACCTCCCGAAATAGACGACGACCAGCCCCAGAACGATGATGACAAACCCCAGGCCGCGCAGCACACCGTTTTCAATGGATGGAATCTTTGCCGCCAGGGCTTTGACCTGATCCGGAAAACAGAAATAAGGGATGCCTTCAAAAATCATCATCAGTCCGATGGCGGTGAGGAACAGGCTCATGGTGTGTCCACCGTGGAGAGCTCCTGTCTCGTCATGGTTGGGGCAAGGATGGGCGCCTCCCGTGTCTTGCGGATGCAAGCTGAGACCACCCCGATTTCATAATGGTTGGCTATCAGGTTGCGGGTTGATCGGAACATCCCCCGGAGATGTTCCGCCGATAGTCGTTTTTGATTATCTTTGATCCCATCCATGGAGTCAATATGTAATTGAATCAATAGGATAAAACCGTTGGATTTAGAGTTGTAAATGCTGAAATGGACATTATATAATTTAATTCAAGTCGATGATTTTTGACCAATCCCGAAACAGGTTTTTCGGTTTCCCGCATTCATCTTAATTGAATTTTGCGGTCAATTTGCCCCCACTATCTGTTCAAGCCAAGGATTGTTGGCCGCTTATTCTTATCATTTTTATCTGGCAATGTCGCCTGGCTGGTCCGACCGGCCGTGCAATCCAAGCCATTGCCCACACGGTTATAAAACGAGGATTCCCAATGCTTAATCAGTTGAAGAGAGTTTCCGCCATCAGTTTCCTGGTATTTCTGTGGACGTTTCCCGTGACCGTTCCCGGTCCGATGGCCGGCTTCGATCTGGCGGATTCCGCCCACGCCCTCAGCAGTCAGAGCATGCCGCTGGGAAGCAATATTTTTGTGGAAATCGCCAAAGAAAAGAATCCGGCCGTGGTCAATATCAGTATCCGGGGCAAAACGCAAATGAGTTCGCGGACTCCTCGAGGTAATGGACCCCGGTTTCGTGGGGAGCCGCGCGAGCCGTTTCAGGATTTCTACGACCGTTTTTTTGGCCAGCAGGACCCGCAGCCGCGGCGTGGCATGGGTTCCGGTTTCATCATCAGTCCGGAAGGCCTGGTCCTCACCAACTACCATGTAGTGCAGGGTGCAGAGGAAATCATTGTCAATATTGATGACGGCGGCGCCATCGAAAAGGAATACGAGGCCACGCTGGTGGGGAGCGATCCCAAAACCGACATCGCGCTCATCAAGCTGGTGCTGGATGGTAAGGATAAAGTGAAGTTCCCGCACCTCGATTTCGGCGATTCCGACAAGCTGGAAGTCGGCGAGTGGGTGATGGCGATCGGCAACCCCTTCGGCCTCAGTCACACGGTGACGGTGGGTGTGGTCAGCGCCAAGGACCGCGCCATCGGTTCCGGCCCTTATGACGAATTCATCCAGACCGACGCCTCCATCAACCCAGGCAACAGCGGCGGCCCTCTGCTCAACATCAAGGGCCAGGTGATCGGCATGAACACTGCCATCATCTCCGGTAGCACCGGCGGCAACGTGGGCATCGGTTTCGCCATCCCCATCAACATGGTGAAATCCATCCTTCCCGACCTGAAAGAGAAGGGCACCGTCACCCGTGGCTGGCTGGGTGTGATGATCCAGAAGATCACTCCGGAACTCAAGGACTCCTTCAACCTCAAATCGTTTGAGGGCGCACTGGTTGGCGATGTCATTCCCGGCGGTCCCGCGGAGGCGGCAGGCATCAAGCGCGGCGACGTGATCGTCCGGTTTGGCAAGGAAAAAGTGGATACCATGGAAAGCCTTCCCAAAATCGTTGCCGCCACGCCTCCGGGTGAGGCGGTCGACGTGAAGATCATTCGTGACGGCAAGCCAATGAACATCTCTGTCACTATTGCCGTTCTCAAAGACGAAGAGACCAAGGTCGCGGCTTTGGACCCGCTCGGTATCCAGACGCAGGACATCACGCCGGAGTTGATGCAAAGCATGAATCTGGAAACCACCGAGGGCGTCCTGGTTTCTGACGTCACGCCGGGGGAATCCGGTGGTGAAGCCGGACTGCGTCGCGGCGACATCATCACCGAGGTCAATCGCAAGCCGGTGACCAACGTGCAGGATTACCAGTCGGCGGTCCGCGGGTTGAAGTCCGGGGACACGGCGCTGATGCTGGTCAAACGCGGCGGCACCACGATTTACATTGCGGTGAAGCTGAACTGATCCGGCAATCTCACAATCCCTAATCACACACGGAGCGGCGGGGCAGGGGCCCTCCCGCTCCGTGTTGTCTTTCACGCCTGAAGAACCATGATGAAGAACCGATGGGTGCGTGCCGTTTGCCTGCTCGCGGCGATCGCTCTTGCCTGCGGACTGACCCGGGCTCCGGTGGCGGAAGCGGAACCCTTCCCGCGACGCACGCCGGTGGTCGAAGCGGTCCAACAGGTCGGGCCCGCCGTCGTCAACATCTTCACCGAAGAAGCTCCCCCTCAAGCCAAAAACCCCTTCCGCGATTTTTTCGGCAACGGCCTGCTCGACCCTTTTTTCCGCCAGTTCGACTCGAGGGGATCCCAGCGGCGCAGTCTGGGGTCCGGCGTCATCATTCACCCGGACGGCTACATCCTGACCAACGAACACGTCATCGCCAAGGCCGTGCGCATCCAGGTGACGCTCATCGACAACCGCGAGTTTGAAGCGAAGCTGATTGGCGCGGACCTCAAGTCCGACCTGGCGGTGATCAAGATCGATTCCGACCAGCCCCTGCCGCACGTGAAGATGGGCCGCTCGCACGATCTCATGATCGGGGAAACCGTCATCGCGATCGGCAACCCGTTCGGACTCAAGCACACTGTCACCTCCGGCATCATCAGCGCGCTCGACCGCACCATCCACGCCGGAAAACGGGAAATCTACAATGACTTCATCCAGGTGGATGCGTCCATCAACCCCGGTAACAGCGGCGGACCCCTGCTCAACATCAACGGCGAATTGATCGGCATCAACACCGCCATTTTCCAGGACGCGCAAGGCATCGGCTTCGCCATTCCCATCGACACGGCACGTCGCATTGTCGAGGACCTCATCGAATTCGGCGAGGTGTTCCGCGGCTGGATCGGGGTGTCGGTTCAGGACCTGACGCCGATGCTGGCCCGGCAGTTTGCGATGGATCACACCCGCGGCGCGCTGGTCACACAGGTGTTTCGGGACAGCCCCGCCAGCCGTGTTGGATTGAAGCCCGGCGACATACTCACCGCCATAGACGGTCACGAGCTTTTGGACAAGGCCGACTTCAAACGCAAGCTGACGTCGTACACCGTCGGCGACAGTTTGGAGATCACCTACCGCCGTGCCGGACGCGACGCCAAACTGCGGCTGGATGTGGTGAAGATACCGGACAACGCCGCGTTGCAGTTCGCGAAGGAAGGGCTGGGCATCGAGGTGCGCGGCATCACCCCGGAACTGCGCCAGCGTTTCCGCCTGGCCACGTCGCAGGGGGTGGTCATCGTCAGCGTGCGGCGCAACAGCGAGACGTACCGGATCGGCATCCGTCCCGGGGACGTCATCCGGCAGGTCAACCGGGTGGTGGTCAAGAACCAGGCGGATTTCAACGACGCGCTCATCGAGGCGCGCAAGCATTCTTCCGTTTTACTGCTCGTGCAACGCGGTCAGTCCGGTTATTATGTCACCCTGAACCTGGAGCTTCCCTGAGTTCCCGAACCCAACCTGATTCCACACTCCCTCCATGGCTTCCAAGATCGAAAAAGAAATCGAGCGGCTGCGCCGAACCATTCATCACCACGACCATCAGTATTACGTGCTCGACCAGCCGGAGATCAGCGACCGCGAATACGACCGCCTGCTCGACCAACTGAAAGAACTCGAGGCGAAGCACCCGGACCTCGTCACGCCGGACTCACCGACGCAACGGGTCGGCGGCAAGGCGTCGGAGAAGTTCGATCCCGTCAAGCACGAGATACCGATGATGAGCCTCGACAACACGTACAACGTCGAGGAGGTAGAGGACTTTCATCAGCGCGTGTGCAAGACGCTGGGAACGGACGACGTCGAGTACGTGGTGGAACTCAAGATCGACGGCCTCGGCGTGACCCTCGCGTATGAGGACGGCCTGTTCGTGCAGGGGGCAACGCGCGGCGACGGCAAGGTGGGCGAGGACGTCACCGCCAACCTCAAAACCATCCGCTCGGTGCCGCTGTCTCTCGACCAATCCAAACTGAAACACAAGTACCTCGAAGTGCGCGGCGAGGTGTACATGGATCACACCGGTTTTAAAAAGTTGAACGCCGCGCGGGAAGATCGGGGCGAGACGCCGTTCGCCAATCCGCGAAACGCCGCCGCCGGGTCGGTGCGCTTGCTCGATCCCTCCATTACCGCCGAGCGGCCGCTCCGCATCTGGGTGTACAGCGTCGGCCACATCGAAGGACCGGTGTTCGAAACGCATTACGACGCCCTCCAGATGCTCAAGCAACTCGGCTTCCGCATCAACCCGCACACCGAACTCTGCAAAAACTTCGACGCAGTGTTGAAGCTCATCGACCGCTGGCAGGAAAAACGCCGGACCCTGGATTACGACGTGGACGGACTGGTCATCAAGGTCAATTCACTCCGGTCGCAAAACCGTCTCGGCAGCACCGCCAGGCACCCGCGCTGGGCGGTGGCGTACAAGTACGAGGCGGAGGAAGCGCAGACGAAAGTGAACGCCATCAACGTGCAGGTGGGGCGGACGGGGGCCATCACGCCGGTGGCGGAACTGGAACCGGTACTGGTGGCGGGCACCACGGTGAAACGCGCCACGCTCCACAACGAAGACGAGATCAAAAAGCTCGACGTGCGTGTCGGCGACGACGTCATCATCATCAAAGCCGGGGAGATCATCCCGAAGGTGGTGCGCGTGGTGACGCCCGAGGGAACCAAACGCGGCCAACCCTACACCATGCCCAAGACCTGCCCTGAATGCGATACGCCGATCGTCCGCCAGGAAGGCGAGGCCGCGTGGCGGTGCGTCAACGCGTCGTGCCCGGCGCAGTTGAAAGAACACCTCCTGCATTTCGCGTCGCGCGACGCGATGGACATCGACCACCTGGGTACGGCGGTGGTGGAACAACTGGTCCACTCCGGCCGCGTGAAGACGGTGTCCGATCTCTACACGCTGAAACACGAGGAAGTGAAGAACCTCGAACGCTTCGCCGAGAAGTCGGCGCAGAACCTGATCGACGCCATCGAAAAAAGCAAGCGGGCGGGCTTGAGCCGCCTCATCCACGCGCTTGGCATCCGTTTCGTCGGCCAGCGCGTGGCGCAGGTGCTGGCCAATACGTTTCACACTATGGACGCGCTGGAGAAGGCGTCGTTCGAGGACCTGGAGTCGATCGACGAAATCGGCCCGAAGATCGCCGAGAGCCTGCGCCAGTTTTTCGACGAGGACAAGAACAAGAAAGAGATCGCGCACCTGAAAGAGATGGGCGTGGTGATGGAAGAAGAACGCGCGGAGGGGTCCGGAGACGGCGCGCTTTCCGGCAAGCAGTTCGTGCTGACGGGGACGCTGGAGAACCGCACGCGCGAGGAGGCGAAGGCCCTCATCCACAAGGCCGGCGGGCGGGTGACCTCCACCGTATCGGGCAAGACCGATTACGTGGTGGCGGGC
>NZ_HG422173.1:2672339-2673110 GCF_000341545.2 Nitrospina gracilis 3/211 | reverse complement strand
TATCGGGCAAGACCGATTACGTGGTGGCGGGCGCGGAGCCGGGAAGCAAACTCGACAAGGCGAAAAAACTCGGCGTTACCGTCCTCGACGAAGCGGCGTTTGAAAAACTGTTGAAGGGTAAGTGAACCGTTACTTCCTCTCCCACCAGGGAGAAGGAACTAAAAACGGGAGTGCTTGCATGGACGAATGGAAACCGTGGATCGGCGGGGGGTTGCTGATCGGATTGTTCCTGCTGTTCGCGGCGGTCAACGCAGCGGTGTTTTATAAAGGTGCGATTCGGAAAGAAAAGGTCGGTTCCGGCGTCCCCTTCCTCGGCGGCATCTTCGGCACGATCGGGTTCCTCACGCTCCCCGTACCCATCCTCAACGAATACTTCTGGCTGCCGCTCCTCCTCGATTTGGGATGCGTGCCCATCCTCATTTACTTTCCGATCTGGTGGATGTTCCTCAAAGACAAATGACAGGAACCATCGTTTCACACGGATAGACACAGGCAAGCGAAAAAAATTTTCCTTTTCTCAAGAAGACGGATCGTATCCCGGAATGCCATTCCGAATAGCCACAGGCGAAGAAGAATCTATGTTTTCAACCCCTCCTTGAAAAGGAGGGAGGATTTAAAACATTCTCTTTGAAAATTGGATTGGGAGTTGGTTGGCTGGGGGGGTGATTAGGAAAAAGCAGGCGTCAGCTCGTGGACGAACTCGGCGGGTTGGATGACCTGCGGCCGCGCGACCGGTTCCACCGCCGCTACCGCCGCTACCGCCACTGCCGC
>NZ_HG422173.1:2667062-2672239 GCF_000341545.2 Nitrospina gracilis 3/211 | reverse complement strand
GGAAGCTCTTCCTCGAACATCTCTTCTTCCGGCCATTCGACGGGAATCTTCACCGTCAACGTCTCCTCGATGCGCACCAGGTTGTCCACGTACTCCTCGCAGGCGAGGCTGATGGCGTCGCCGCGTTTGCCCGCCCGCGCCGTTCTGCCGATGCGGTGGATGTAGTCCTCCGGGTCCTGCGGCAGGTCGTAGTTGATGACGTGGGTGATGTCGTCGATGTGCAGTCCACGCGAGGCGACGTCGGTCGCGATCAGGATATCGAGTTCGCCTTCGGTGAATTTCTCCAGCGTCTTGATGCGTTTTTTCTGCGGCAGGTCGCCGGAAATCTGCGCGGCGTTGTATCCGTTGTGTTGCAGGCGCAACTCCAGGTTTTCCGCTTCCGCCTTGGTGTTGGTGAAGATGATCACCTTGTCGCCCTGTTCCTGCTTGAGCAGGCCGAGGAGCAGGCTGAATTTCTCGTGCGAGCCGACGTGGTACATCTTCTGGTCCACCTTGTCCACCACCAGTTTTTCAGGCTCGATGCGCACCGGGATGGGATCGTTCATGTGCTCGTAGCACAACTCCATGACGCGGTGGTTCAGCGTCGCCGAAAACAGCATCGACTGGCGTTTGTTGTAAGGCGAGATATTGCGCAGGATGTAACGCAGGTCCTTGATGAATCCCATGTCGAACATGCGGTCGGCTTCGTCGATGACCAGCACCTCGACGGATTTCAGGCTGAAGAATTTCTGTTTGTAAAAATCAATCAGGCGGCCCGGCGTGACGATGAGCAGGTCCACGCCTTTCCGGATTTCTTCCTTCTGCTTGTCGTAATCGACGCCGCCGTAAATGCAGACGGTGCGGAATCCCGTGTGCTGGCCCAGCTCCTGAGCGTCGCGTTCGATCTGGATGGCGAGTTCGCGCGTCGGCGCGATGACGAGCCCCCGCGGCGCGACCCAGGCGTTGCCTTTCTGTTCGGGTTTCGGCGTTCGCAACAGCTTGGTGAACAGCGCGATCAGAAAAGCGGCGGTTTTTCCGGTACCGGTCTGCGCCTGTCCGGCGACGTCTTTGCCTTCGAGTGCGTGGGGAAGGGTTTTCGCCTGTATGGGAGTGCAGTGCTGGAACCCGGCACTGCGGATTCCCTGCATGACCTCCTCAGGCAGAAGGAGGCTTTCGAATTCAACTTGTTCCATAGTGGTTTTTGTTTTCCGGTTCACCAGTGGAGGATGCCGTAAGGCGGTTCGCACGGGATCGATTTCAGGATGGTCCGCAGATTGCGGACTTCGGCACGAGGTATTGATTTTTTACAAGTTGCGCTAGTATATACCAGCTATTGGGGTTTGCAAACCATTACCTCATTTTTCTTGACAACCCCTTCGGGTTGGTGGTTCAATGCCCCTTCTATTTTAACGGCTTCCCTGACAGGTTGCGACACATCTCGCCCATGGAATGCTTCGCCGGGGGCACCCCCGCCGGGTCTGTATTCGGACCGGACAGCGTTATGGATTCTATATAAATCAAACAGTTAACTCTATATTGAAACAAGCAGGTGGCGATTGATTAAGCACGACGTATTGATAGTGGGGGCGGGACTCGCGGGAATGCGCGCCGCCTTGGAAGTGTGCAAGGAACTGGATGTCGGCATTCTCAGCAAGGTTTATCCTTCGCGGTCGCACAGCGGCGCGGCGCAGGGTGGCATTGCCGCCGCGCTGGCCAACTCCGAGGACGATTCCTGGGAAGAGCACATGTTCGACACCGTCAAGGGCGGGGATTACCTGAACGACCAGGACGCGGTGGAGGAATACTGCAGGTCCGCCTCGCGTGTCATCTACGAACTGGAGCATTTCGGTTGCGTGTTCAGCCGGATGGAAGACGGGCGCATCGCCCAGCGCAGTTTCGGCGGGCACTCCAAACCGCGCGCCTGTTTTTCCGCCGACCGCACCGGCCACGCCATCCTGCACGCCCTGCACGAACAGGTTCTTAAAAACAGCAAGTCGATCAAGATTTACTCCGAGTGGTACTTCCACGAACTGATCATCCAGGACAACCGTTGCCAGGGTGTGGTGGTCAGCGACATCCGTACGGGTGAAGTGGAAGTGATCCAGGCGAAAGCGGTCGTCATGGCCACCGGCGGTTACGGCCGGGTGTTCCAGATCACCACCAACGCATTCGCCAGCACGGCAGACGGAGCCATCGCCGCTATCCGCGCGGGACTGCCTCTGGAAGACCCGGAGTTCGTCCAGTTTCATCCGTCCGGATTGTGGCGGCAGGGCATTCTGTTTTCGGAAGCAGCACGGGGAGAGGGGGGATACCTGCTCAACGGCGCGGGCGAGCGGTTTATGGAAAAGTACGCACCGTCGCGCATGGAACTGGCGCCGCGTGACATCGTGGCGCGCGCCGAGCAGAGCGAGATCGACGAAGGCCGCGGCGTCAACGGTGAGGATTTCATTAACCTCGACCTGCGGCACCTCGGTGAGAAACGCATCATGGAACGCCTGCCGCAGATCCGGCAGTTGGGGATTGATTTCATCGGCGTCGATTGCGTGAAGGATCCGTTGCCGATCCAGCCGTCGGCGCATTACTCCATGGGCGGGATTCCGACGAACATCCACGGACAGGTGGTGCGCGATGGAGACGGCACGGCGGTGGAAGGATTTTTCGCCGCGGGCGAGTGCGCCTGCGTCTCCGTCCACGGGGCCAACCGGCTGGGCACCAATTCCCTTCTGGATGCCACCGTCTTTGGAGAACGTGCGGGACGCGCGGCGCTGGAATATGGCCGTGGAGCCACGTTTGACAAGGTCAACGAAGGGCAGGAAAAAGCCCGGGTGCTGAAATCCATCGAGGAAATCTTCCAACGCGAAGGCACTGAAAGCTACAATGATGTCCGGAATGAAATGAAACAGACCATGATGCGTCTGTGCGGTGTGTTCCGTAACGAGGAAAACCTGAAGGAATGCGTCGATTCCATGCAGGCTCTCCAGGTGCGGTTCAAAAAAGGCAAGGTCACCGACAAGGGCAAGATTTTCAATTCCGAGTTGTATGAGATCATCGAACTGGGCAACATGCTGATGATGGCGGAGATCATTGCCACCGCCGCGTTGAACCGGAAAGAAAGCCGCGGCGGACATTACCGCACCGACTTCCCCAAGCGCGACGACGAAAAATACCTGCACCACACATTGGTCTATGCGCAGAACGGCGGCCTGGATCTTAAAACCAAGCCGGTCGTCATCACTCGATTTCAACCGAAGGAAAGAACGTACTGATGGCTACTTTTCGCATCAAGCGGTTCAATCCGGAAAAGCAGGCCGAACCGTATTACGAGGAATTCGAATACGATTTCCCGGAAGGGGCGACCCTGCTGGACTGCATGAACCACATCAAGTGGAACATGGACGGCACGTTGACCTACCGCATGTCTTGCCGGAGTGCCATCTGCGGCTCCTGCGGCATGAAGGCAAACGGGCGTGCGGTGCTGGCCTGCCAGCGCCAGGCCGCGCACCTTCTGAAAGACGGCAAGGTCACCATCGAGCCGCTCGGCAACATGAAACCGATCAAGGACATGGTGGTGGATTTCAAGCCGTTCTGGGACAAGATCGACGCGGTCAAGCCGTATCTCGAAAACAACGAGAAGCCGCCGGAAAAAGAGCACCGCATGAGCCCCGAGCAGTTCAAACTGCTCGACGACACCAGCACCTGCATCATGTGCGGCAACTGTTACTCCGACTGCAACATGCTGGAGGTGGACGACAACTTCCTCGGCCCCGCGGCGCTCGCCAAGGCCCAGCGCTTTGTGGACGACTCCCGCGACCAGGCGAGGAAGGAGCGCATCAAGGAGCTCAGCAAACCGGGCGGCATCTGGGACTGCACCCACTGTGCGGAATGCGTAGAGCGCTGTCCAAAACCGGCGCAGCCGTTTTACCGGATCAAGGAATTGATGAAGGTGGCGCTGGACGAAGGCGTGACCAACAACAACGGCGCGCGGCACGCGTTGTCGTTCGCGAAATCGATCAAGCACAGCGGGCGGTTGAACGAAAACACCCTGCCCGTCGAGTCGGTCGGCTATTTCAACATCAAGGGCCTCATGGACCTTCTGCCCGTTGGCCTGCGCATGGTGCTCAAGGGCAAGGTGCCGCCGATCATCCATCGTTCGATCGATGACCAGAAAGACGTGAAGCGTATCTTCGAGGAGTTGGGAGAATGAAGTTTGCACTGTTCACCGGATGCGTGTCGAAAGGCGCGACCCGCGAGTTGATGCTGGCCACGACGAAATCCGCCCAGGCGCTGGGCATCGAATACGTGGAAATGAAAAGCGCCGCCTGCTGTGGCGCGGGTGTGCTCTCGGAAAAGAACCCGACCCTCACCGACGCGCTCAACGCGCGCACCTTCGCCATCGCCGAAGAGCAGGGGCTGGACCTCGTCACCATCTGTTCCACGTGCCAGGGCAACCTGAAGAAATCCGAGTGCAACCTGAACGACGGCGGCGAATACAAGGACCGCATCAACTACATCCTGAAAGAAGGGGGCCACCAGTACCAGGGCGACAAGATCCAGATCAAGCACTTCTCCAACATCCTCGCCACCGAGGAAGGCAAAAAAACGCCTGCGCGAGAAGATCAAGCGTCCGCTCACCGGTCTCAAGGCTGCGGCGTTTTACGGCTGTTACGTTCTGCGTCCGTCGGAACTCTCCGAGTACGACGACCCGGACAACCCGACGGAGCTGGAAGAGCTGTTCGAAATCCTCGGGGCGACGCCGGTGTATTACGACAACCGCATCAAGTGTTGCGGCTTCCCCATCATCATGATGAACAAGGAAGCCTCGCACGAAATGGCGGGCAACGCCCTCATCGACGCCGCCCAGCAGGGCGCGGACGTGGTCGTTACCGGCTGTCCGTTGTGTCACCTGAGCCTCGACTCCTACCAGCCGGAAATCGACAACCTGCGCGAGGCCGGCTACGTGATGCCGATCCTGCACCTGCCGCAACTGGTGGCGCTGGCGCTCGGATTCTCGCCGGAGGAGATCGGCATGGACACGCACATCGTCTCCACTGCGGGCATCGACCGCATCCTCAAGCAGCACGCCTGAACGGGCCCCTTCAAAATCTATACATTTAATATTCCGATTTGATGGATGGGTACGCCCTGTTACACTGGGTGTGCGATGTTTACGGAAAAATTCCTGATCCGCAAAAAACTGG
>NZ_HG422173.1:2649386-2666962 GCF_000341545.2 Nitrospina gracilis 3/211 | reverse complement strand
TTACGGAAAAATTCCTGATCCGACAAAAAACTGGCATTGATGGCAGGCGGCCTGTTCCTGTTCGGCCTGCTGGTGGTGAGTCCGCCGCTTGCAGGGCTGAGTGCCGACGCGCAGAAAATGGTTGCGGTGACGTTCCTCATGGCCGTCCTGTGGATTGGCGAGGCCATTCCCATCCCCGCCACGGCGCTCATTCCTCTCGTGCTCTATCCCCTGCTCGGCATTCTGCCCAGCAAGGACGTCGCCCCTCATTACGCCAACCACCTCGTGTTCCTGTTCATGGGTGGATTCATGATCGCGCTGGCGATGGAGCGCTGGAACCTGCACAAGCGCATCGCACTCGTCATCATTCGTGCCATCGGCGGCAGCCCCAGCCGGATCGTGCTCGGCTTCATGGTGGCCACCGCATTTCTTTCCATGTGGATTTCCAATACCGCGACGACGATGATGATGCTCCCCGTCGGCATGGCGGTGGTGCAACAGATTGCCGTGCAGACACGGGCGAACAACGGCGACGCGGTCGATCCCGCGGTCGTTGAAAAGCAGTTCGGGCTGGTGCTCATGCTGGGACTGGCGTACGCCGCGAGTATCGGCGGAGTGGGGACGCTCATCGGTACACCGCCCAACATTGTTTTCGCCGGGTTTTACAAGAACAGCTTCCCTGAGGAACCCGACATCACCTTCACTGGCTGGATGGGCTACGCCCTGCCAGTGGTCATCGTTTTCCTGCCGCTGGTGTGGCTGTACCTGTGCCGTTTTGCGACGGGCGTTTCCCTGTTTCAATTTCAGGTGGAAGACGGTACCCAGAGCGTGATCGACCGCGAAATGGAATCGCTCGGACCCATGAGCCGTGCGGAAAAGTTTGTCGGCGTGGTGTTTGTGACGACGGCTTTCCTGTGGATCTTCCGCAAGCCCATTGCCGTGGGCGGGCTGAGTATTCCCGGCTGGTCGGAGGCCTTTCCCTGGTCGTTTTATCTTCATGATGCGACCGTGGCGATCCTGATGGGACTGGTTCTCATGATTGTACCCATTGGTTATCCCGGCGGCATGATGCTGGGCGAGCGTCGCGAGTTCTTTGCGCTCGACTGGAAAACCGTGCAGGAGGGCGTGCCGTGGGGCATCCTGCTGTTGTTCGGCGGCGGGTTTGCGCTGGCAGCGGGTTTCCGTGAAACGGGGCTCGACCTGTGGATCGGCGAGCGCATCGCAGCGGGCAACGGGATGCTTTCTCTCTGGGGCCTGGTTCTCGTTTTGTGCCTCGGCATCACGTTTCTCACCGAGTTCACCTCCAACACCGCGACGGCGACCATGATCCTGCCCGTCATTGCCGGTGCCGCAGTGGCCATGCCGTACCATCCTCTGCTTCTCCTGATCCCGGTCACGCTGTCGGCGTCGTTCGCGTTCATGATGCCGGTGGCAACGCCGCCCAACGCCATCGTGTTCGGAAGCGGCTGGGTGACGATTCCCAAAATGGCCAGGGTCGGGTTCTTCCTCAACCTGCTGGGAGCGGGGCTGGTGACGGTCTGGATGGTGTGGGTGGTGCGGGGGTGGATCGGTTGATTCTCACCTTCCGGTGAACTTGGGCACACGTTTTTCCAGGAACGCGCGAATGCCTTCCTTCGCATCTTCCGTATCGAATCTCGCACCAAACAGGCGCGCTTCTTTTTCAAACGCGTGTTTTTCCAGTTCGTCGTCGCGGGGGAGCAGGGTGGCGAGGATGGCGTTCACCGACCCCTTGCTTTTCCCCTGCATCTGACGAGCCAGTTCAAGCGCCGTCTCCAGCGCTGCACCGGGTTTCACCACCTGGTGCACGATGCCGAGACGCGACGCCTCCGCGCCGTCGATTTCCTTTGCCAGGAGAATCATGTTAATGGCCTGCGTGACGCCCAGGATGCGCGACAGGCGCACCGTGCCGCCGAAACCGGGAAGCAGGCCAAGGTTCACCTCCGGCAGGCCAAGCCGCGTTGCGGTGGTGGCGATGCGCAGGGGACAGGCCAGCGCCAGCTCCAGTCCGCCTCCCAGACAGACGCCGTCGATGGCGGCGATGACGGGTTTCGGCAGGTGCTCGATCTGGTGCAGGACCGCCTGGCCGCGCTCGGCGTAGGCACGTCCCTCATTGGAGTTGCGGATGGCGGCGAGTTCGCGGATGTTCGCCCCCGCGGAAAAGAATTTGGGCAGGGCGCTGTGGATCACCACGGTGCAGATGTCGATGTCGCCTGCGAGGTGCTGGATCCGGCAGGCGAGTTCGTCGAGCACCGAACGGCTGAGGGCGTTCACCGGGGGGTGGTGGAGGGTCAGGACGGCGGTGCCGTCTTCGACCACCTGCGACAGATGCGTGGTGTCGTTCATGAGCGCCCCCTGAAAAAAGGATCCCGCCTGCTTCAGGCATTATATAGCAAGAGGGCGAAATTCAATAATGAAGCCGGGAGGGAAAGCGTTCCGTATCAGGACGTTGGTTTCCAGCGCAGTTTGGGATGGCGCGCGGCGCGGGCTTCGTCCGGGCGCGACACCTTGGAGAGATACGGCGCGTCGTGGAAACTTTCGGCGTCGTTCTCCGCCTGTTTTGCAATCTCTTTCATCGCCTGAATGAACTCATCGAGCGTCTCTTTGGATTCGGTCTCGGTCGGCTCCACCATGAGCGCGCCCTTGACGATCAGCGGGAAGTACACCGTCGGCGGGTGGAATCCCTTGTCGATGAGTGCCTTGGCGATGTCCATCGTCTTCACGTTCTGCTTGAGCTGGTTCTTGTCGTTGAACACGCACTCGTGCAGGCTGGGTCCGGGGTAGGGCAGGAAATAGGTGTCCCTGAGCCGCGCTTTGATGTAATTGGCGTTCAACACCGCCGACTCGCAGGCCTGGCGCAGGCCGTCGGGTCCAAGCGTGCGGATGTAAACATACGCACGGAGGAGGATGCCGAAATTGCCGTAGAAAGCACGCACCTTACCGACGCTTTCCGGCCGGTCGTAGTCGAGTGAAAACTGTCCGTTGTCGTTCACGATGCGCGGTACGGGCAGGTACGGTTCGAGAATCTTTTTGACGCCGACGGGTCCGGCGCCCGGTCCGCCTCCGCCGTGCGGGGTGGAAAAGGTTTTGTGCAGGTTGAAGTGGAGCACGTCCACGCCCATGGTGGCGATTTTGCAGACGCCCATCAGCGCGTTCAGGTTCGCGCCGTCGCAATAGACGAGACCGCCCTTGCCGTGCACGATCTCGGTGATTTCAAGAATATCCTTTTCGAACATGCCCAGCGTGTTGGGATTGGTCAGCATGATGGCGGCGGTGTCCTCGTCCATCAGGTTGCGCAGTTTGTCGATGTCGATCAACCCCTCGGCGTTGGATGGGATGTGGACGACGTCGTAGCCGCACAGCGTGCAACTGGCAGGATTGGTGCCGTGCGCCGAGTCGGGCATCAGCACCTTGCTCCGCTGTTTGCCTGTGGCCTGGTGGTAGGCACGGATGGTGAGCATGCCGGTCATCTCGCCATGGGCGCCGGCGGCCGGTTGCAGGCTGACCGCATCCATGCCGCTGACTTCCTGCAAAAACTCCTGAAGCTCGTGCAGGAGCCGCAGGCTTCCCTGGGACAGGGGTTCCGGTGCATAGGGATGGTTCTGCGCGAATCCCGGCAGGCGGGCCATGTCTTCGTTGATTTTCGGGTTGTATTTCATGGTGCACGAGCCGAGCGGATAGAACGCGCTGTCGATGCTGAAATTCCACTGAGACAGACGCGTGTAGTGGCGCACCACGTCGAGTTCCGACAACTCGGGCAGGTGATCAATGGGATCGCGGAGTTCCTCCGGCGGCAGGAGAGTTTGCAGTTCCACTTCCGGGATGGTGCTGGATGGCAGGGAATAGGCCCTCCGTCCGGGGGAACCCAGTTCGAATACCGGGGGTTCCTCGAACACCAGTCCTTTGATGCCGGTTTTGCTTTCTTCCGCGTGTGCCATGAAATTCCTTTTTGGGTTTATATATTGAAATGGGTCAGTTTGCTGTTTGGGGGTCGTCCGCCTTGCTGGTGTCCTCCGCCTCGTTCATGAGCATGATGGGAATGCCGTCGCGGATGGGATATTTCAGTTTGCAGGTGGCGCACAGCAGGCCGTCGTCATTTTCGGACAGGCGCAGGTCTCCCTTGCACTGAGGGCAGACGAGGAAATCGAGTAGTTCTTTGTCAAAAGCCATGAGTTATCCGGGTTCAGTCAACTTGAATTCCGTTCTGACTCCGGGATGGTTCCGGATGGGAACGGCCGTTCATGCAGGCACGCACCGTTTCGAAGACTTCGTCAACCGATATGCCTTCCATGCATTCGTTATGGGTGGGGCACGTTCGCTTGTAGCAGAAGCTGCAATGCAGTTTTTTGACGATCACCTTGTGAAGTGAGCCGTAGGGTCCATTATAAACAGGATCGGTGGGTCCAAACAAGGACACAGTGGGAATCCCCAGCGCCACGCACAGATGCAGGGTTCCCGTGTCGCCCCCGACGAACAGGCTGGCGCGGTCGAACAGGGCCATGCTCTGGTGCAGACTGCTGGGCGGCGCCACCCAGTGCGGTTGTTTCATGTGCGAGGCCAGGCGGTCCACCTTGTCTTTTTCCCCGGGGCCCCAGGTGAGCAGGATATTGGCATCCAGCTCGTTGTGAATTCGATCGCCCAATTGGGCAAAGCGATCGAGGTCCCACTGTTTGGTCTTGTAACCGACCCCGGAATGGAGCACCACCACCGGCCGCGTGCCCAGGTCCGGATTCCGGTCGAAAAATTCCTGAGCCTGATCCTGGGCGGCTTCAGGAATCCGCACCACGAACTCCTGCGACAGGTCCCGAGCACCGAGTGCGCGGATCATCGACAGATTTTTTTCGACGACGTGGATGGTGCGTCCCACCGCCGGAACCTTGATGTTGGTGAACAATGCGTTCCACTGCTCGCGGCAGTCGGTGCGGTCGAAGCCGACGCGGAGCGGCGCGCCGGAAAGCGCGGCCAGCACCCCGGTTTTAATGAGCCCCTGGATGTCGATGGCGAGATCGAAATTACGACCGCGCAGTTCGCGGTAAAAGGATCGCATTTCCCTCAGGGTCGCGGGGGTGAGGTTCTTTCTCCATTCGCGGGTGCGCACCACCAGCACCTCATCCAGGTCCGGGTTGCCGTCCAGGACATCCGAAAACTTTTCCTCCACCACCCAGGTGATGTGTGCGTTGGGAAACGTCTGGCGCAGCGTGCGGAGGGCAGGCAGGGTGTGCACCACGTCGCCCAGGGAACTCAGGCGCACGAGCAGGATGCGCCGGATGTTCCAGCCCGGTCCGTTGAGGGGCAGGACCTCCGCGGCCAGGTTCCAGTTTTTCGGCGCGAATTTGTAAATGGAAAAAGCCATGACTGTTCCCACAATCATTCCGGCCACCACGTCGGCCGGATAATGCACCCCTTGATACAGTTTGCTGATGCATCCGCCCAGTGCGAACAGGAACACCGGCACCGCGGCGCGGCGGAAATAGCAGGCAGTGATGGTGGCGAAGGCGAACAGGTTGGCCGCCTGCGACGAGGGAAACGAATACGAATTGGAGCAGTAGATCAACGGTCTCAAAAATTCCAGGTCGTGGCAGGGCCGGGTGCGGGCGAATATGGGTTTCAGCACCTCATGAACCAGAAAATCGGTGAGCAGGACCGCCACCGCCGTCGTCAATAAATAATACAGGCCATTTGTTTTTTTGAGATAAATCAGGGCGCCCGCGGCAACCAGACCGGGAAGCAGATAGACCCGTTTGTCATTCACAGCGACAACGAAAGAGTCCAAGGTCGAAAATTGCAAATTCTGCTTGATCCAGTACAATACCGCGATTTCAAATTCCATCAGCAAGTCCAATTTGTGTTGCGTTTCAATGGTTTCCAAGTCTATGGGCATTGCTGGGGGGAGTCAATTCTTTTGTCAGTTCCGAAAGGCCTTGAGAAGTGGGAGTTTCCGGAAAACAGGCAGTCATTCTTTTCGCCAGGGATCCGCAGCCGGGAAAGGTGAAAACCCGCCTTCAGTCCTGGCTGGACACCGACACCACCTACCGGTTGTATTGCCATATCCTGGAAGACAGTCTGCGCAACGTGTGTGCCGTGGAAGGGGTGGACCGGTTCGTTGGCATTCATCCTGCTCACCGGTCCGGGTTTTTCGACACGGTGGAAAAATCGGGTCAGGTGCGCCTGTTCGAACAGGAAGGGGAGCACCTGGGCGCACGCATGCGGAACGCGTTTGACCAGAGGTTCGCCGAGGGTTACGAGACGGTGGTGATCATCGGGTCCGACAGCCCGACTCTGCCCGTGTCGTATATCAGGCAGGCGCTCGACACCGGTCGGGACATGACACTGGGCCCGTGTACCGACGGCGGTTATTACCTGATCGGCATGCACCGCAAAGTGACCGACGTGTTCGAGGGGGTCGAGTGGGGATCCGAACACGTGCTGACCGCTACGCTGGAGCGGGTGAAGCAGGCCCGCAACACATTGTTGCTCCTGCCCGTGTGGTATGATGTCGATCGTCCTGAAGATCTGCGGTTTCTCAAAACACACCTTGAATACCTTCAGCATACCGGGCTTGAGGGACACACCGACACATTGCGCTTTCTTCAACAATTGAATCTGAACTGGGAATCTGCCGTATGAGGTTACTGAAATTTTCCGATCCCGATTACCGGGAAGAAATCGAGCGTCTCGTGAACCGTTGCGACGTGGACTTTTCCACCCAGGACGAAGCCGTGCGCGACATCATTGAACGTGTGAAGAAAGAGGGCGATGCCGCCGTGGTCGCGCTGACCAACCAGTTCGATCATACTGAATACAGCGTAGAGGACCTGCGTGCCACGAAAGAAGAAGTTCAGCAGGCCTACGATGCCGTCAAGCTCGAAGAACTGGAAGCGCTGAAGCTCGCGGCGGACAACATCGAACGCTACCACCAGAAGCAGGTTCAGCATTCTTGGGAATACAAGGAAGGCGAAGTGTACCTGGGGCAGATGATCCGGCCGCTGGAGACGGTGGGTGTGTACGTACCCGGAGGGAAGGCATCGTATCCGTCTTCCGTGTTGATGAATGTGATTCCCGCACGCGTGGCAGGGGTCGAACGTATTGTCATGGTCAGCCCCACACCGCGCGGAGAAGTGAGCCCGCACTGTCTCGTGGCCGCGGACATCGCGGGTGTCGACGAAATTTACAAGGTGGGCGGGGCCCAGGCGGTGGCGGCATTGGCACTGGGAACCGCCACGATTCCGCGCGTCGATAAAATTGTCGGTCCGGGTAATATTTATGTTGCCCTCGCGAAGCGGCTGGTGTTCGGGCTGGTCGACATCGACATGATCGCCGGGCCGAGCGAGATCCTGGTTTTGGCGGACGACACTGCACGCGCCGATTTCATCGCCGCCGACCTGCTGTCGCAGGCAGAGCACGACGAAGACGCCGTGCCGATTCTGGTGACGCCGTCCGAGGCGCTGGCTGAGGCCACGCGCGAGGAAATCAACCGTCAGAAGGCGGAATTGGGCCGCAAAGGCATTGTGGATGCGTCGCTTGAAAACAAATGCCAGCTGATCGTGACCCGCACGCTGGACGAGGCGGTGGACCTCGCCAACCGGGTGGCCCCCGAACATCTGGAACTGGCGGTGGACAATCCCCATGAGATGGTGAAACGCATCCGAAACGCCGGGGCCGTGTTCATGGGCCATTACACCCCGGAAGCCATCGGGGATTACCTGGCGGGCCCCAACCACGTGCTTCCGACCAGCGGAACCGCCCGCTTTTCGTCGCCTTTAGGCGTATATGACTTCATAAAACGCACGAGCCTGATTTCTTATAATAAGGAGGAATTGGACCGGGTGGGGCGGGCCTGTAGCGTACTGGCTGAAATGGAAGCTCTGGAGGCCCATTCCAGGGCTGTGAAAATCCGGATTTCATAAGGGGTTTAATCCCCGGAAACCCTTAAAAACAAAATGCTAGAATTTTCTTGACAACCCTAATGAGCCATGTTAAAAATCGGCGTCTTATTATGTCCAAGTGCCCTTATTTGCCATAAGGCCTTATTATACAAAGGTTATTGAAAACAAGCACTTAGGCAGGCGGTAGTGACTGGATGGCGTGAAAAAGGCTTCAGAAATGCATCCTGTGAACGTCTGGTGGTTGGCGGAATCTGTCGTAGTTACAGGAGCCGAACGTGCCCGAAAATAAAGGAATTTTGAAGAAGTTTTTGAATATAGAAGTATTATCCAAGTTATTGTTTTTCTTTTAGGATACCGGATCTTTCCTTAAGGAGGTTAGACGATGTTCAACGCAGAGGCTAGAAATTCCAAAGTGCTGTCCCTGGCACTGGTTCTGGCGTTCACCTTGTTTGCTCTTCCCGCGGTATTTGTTGATCAGGCCCAGGCCAAGGAGGCGTTTGCTGAGCAGGTTTTTGCTGAGGAAGCGTTCGCCAAGGAAGTATTGGCTGACGAAGAGGCCGCCGGTGAAGAGGGCTCAGGTGCGCCGGAAGTTGAGTGGAGTCAGGACGTGTTTTACAAGGACTGGGAGGGGAATCCGCTCAAAGGTCCGGTAAGCGGCGCGCCTGCTCCTGAGTTGGGGCCGAATGACTATGACAGTTATTCTTTTGTTCCCAGCCGCATCCTGATCTGGATTGCCAACCAGCAGCACCTGTATTTCGGTAGCTTCGTGTTGGCGGTTCCGATTTTTTGTATGCTCATCGAGTTCATTGGTATTCGTACCAAGGAAAACGATCCGGTCCTTTCTGCCAAGTATGACCGGCTGGCTCACGACCTGATGAAGGTTTCGCTGACTGCGTATTCCTGGACGGCGATCCTCGGTGGTATTCTGCTGTTCTCCTTCATCACCCTGTTCCCCGGATTCTTCAAGTACATGGCCAGCATCTTCCGGCCCGTCATGCACGTTTACGCGCTGATGTTTCTGGCGGAGTCCGGCGTTCTCTATGTCTACTACTATGGCTGGGACAAGATGAGCCAGGACCCGTTCCTGAAATGGATCCATGTTTCCCTGTCGGTTCTGCTGAACCTCATCGGTACGATTTTGATGTACCTCGCGAACAGCTGGGCGACCTTCATGCAGGCGCCGGGCGGTATCGACGAGCAGGGACGCTTTCTGGGTAACATCTGGCATGCCATTCACTCCACCCTGTGGAATCCGGTTGGCGTGCATCGCATCCTGGGTAATATCGTTTTCGGTGGTGGTATCGTTGGTGCTTATGCCGCGTATCATTACCTGAAAGCAAAAACCCCCGAAGAAAAAGCCCATTACGACTGGGTGTGTTACATCGCCATGTTCATCGCCATCTTCGGTCTGATCCCGCTGCCTTTCGCGGGGTACTGGCTGATGAAAGAGGTGTATGCATTCCGTCAGCAGATGGGCATCACCCTGATGGGCGGCATCATGGCATGGCTGTTCATCATTCAGGCCGTTATGATCGGTCTGCTTTTCTTCGGTGCGAACTCCTACCTGCATAACTCGATGTCCCGCGTTAAGGGGTCGCATCGTTACATGAAGTACTGCAAGTACATGGTTCTGCTGTTGATCCTCTGCTTCACGGCGTGGATGACCCCGCACACCATCGTTATGACGCCGGCTGAGCTGAAAGCGATGGGTGGCGCGCAGCATCCGATTGTCGGTCACTTTGGTGTTATGTCTGCCAAGAACACCGCGGTGAACCTGATGATCACCTGTACGGTTCTTTGTTTCCTGTTGTATCAACGGTCTAATAAGAGGATCGTGGTGCCCTGGGCGACCATCGGGAACTGTTGGCTGACCGCCATTTTCATCGGCGCTGCCATCAACATCGTGTTCCTCGGTGTATACGGTTACTTCCTGCCCGCCAACCAGCGCGTGGGTCTTTCCGTTCCACAGGTAACCACCACCTTGACGACTCTGTTCGTTGGCACGGCCATCAATATCTCCATGTTCAAGGATGCGGAGTCGTTTGGTGAGATTGAGTGGGGTACCCAGTCGAAAGTGGGCACCTACGCCATTCTCCTGATGGCGATCTCCTTTACCTGGCTGATGGGCCTCATGGGTTATATCCGCTCGGCGGTTCGGTTGTTCTGGCATGTCACCGAGGTTCTGCGTGATAACTCGGTGGATGCTTACACCCTGACCATTGGTGAAGCGGGTAAAATCCTCACGTTCAACGCCCTGTTTGTCTGGGTGCAGTTCGTGGTTGTTTTCTGGGTAGGTGGCTTGGCTGGTAAGAAGAAGGCCGCTGAGGTTCCCGAAGGGGTTCCGGTACCTGCTCAACAGCAACAGTAAGAAATAGATGAGCCGCCAGCCTCCTGGCTGGCGGCTTGTTTGGAATTTAACTTAAGTTTTTAGTCTTGTATTAGCCGAGGAGAGGAGAAAGGGATGCTTCCAGAGCAGCACGATATTTTGTGGTCTTTTCTCACAATGATGTGCACCATCTTCGCTCTGTATGTGTTCAATTCCATCGTCCAGATCTGCCGGGCGAAAGAGGAAGTGAATACGACGAAGTGGGGCGTGGTGTTTGGCGCGTTTTTGGTGGTTATCTTTGTGATGACCGTCCATATGTTCACTCTGGTTCAGCGCGACCAGATGTTTTTCTTTTTCTTCAGACAGTTGCCGGTGGTTCTGCTCCTGCTCCTGGTTTGGGGATATTTCTTTAAAAGCGAAGATATCGAAAGCCAGTCCGAGCCTCTGATTCGGGCCGGCTATTTTTTCGCGGTCGTTTCCATTCTGCTTGCGGGTTACACCAACTGGTTGCCGCAGCAGCGCAGTGATCCTCCGCCCAAGGGGGGTATCGAGCTGACCGGTGAGATGACCATGGAAGAATTCGCCGAGCTGGGTCGCGTGATTGTTTTTGGTGCAAAGCAGGTGGCCGGCCAGAAAGCCATTGGTAAAGGCCAGTGTCCCCTGTGCCACAGCTTCGATCCGGGTGACCATATGGGTCGTTGCCCGAACTTGTTCGGGGTTGAGGAGCGAAGTCATTCGCGAGTCAAGGAAGACCGTTATCTGAACTCTCCGATTAAGGTCGGTGAAAAGGATCAGGCTTCCGGAATCATCAAGGGCAAGCCTGAAGAGATTCCTGAAGAATACCGCCGCAGTGGCCCCTATGAGCTCTCCGGTGAGGATTACCTGCGCGAGTCTCTGATGTGCCCGTCCTGTTACGTGGTTGAAGGGTTTGGTAAGGCGGGCGACACAGTCAGCCCGATGCCGATCATCCACAAGCCGCCGATCAGCTTGAGCCGCATTGAGTTGAATGCGGTTGTGGCCTGGATGCAGGCCAAGGACACGCCCGGAGACTTTGCAAAGGTTACGGTTCCCTTGCCTTCACCTGAGGATAATGCCGCTCAAGAAGAAGAGTCGGGCGGTGATGATGGGGAGCGGCCTGTCTTTGTGACCGGTAACGAGCCAATTGAGGAGATCATCAATACGCTGGGTTGCCCGCTCTGCCACAAGATTCCGGGAATTCCGGGTGCTGTGGGTGAGTTGGGACCGCCTCTGTACGAAAAGGTGAATACCCCGAAACGTTTGAAAGACCCGAACTACAAGGGGAAAGCCAAGACAGCTCATGAGTACACCAAAGAGTCAATCCTCAACCCAAGTGCGTATGTCGTATTTAATGAGGAAGCCGGCGAGCCGTATCCCGATGGCGTCATGCCCCAGGATTTCGGTCAAAAGCTGTCGGTCCAGGCTCTCGATAAGTTGGTGGACTTCATCGCCAACACGGAACCTGAAGGTTAATCCTGGAGGAAATCGGGAGGATTTCAATGAATCAAGGTGTTAGAAACGTAGTAATAGGTTTGGTTTTATACGCCGTGGGCTGGGCAGTGTTTCACTTTGCCCTGTTGCCCTGGTTTAAATCCGGGGAATCCGGCTGGTTCCATTACATCATCCAGAACCGGTACTCCGGCTTCGGCATCCTCATGCTTTACTTTGTGGCCTTCAACCTCATTTTAAAGCTGAAGCCGCCGATGTTTATGAACGCAGCTGTCGTTTGGCTTGCGGGTTTGTATTTTTACAAATTCATTCTGTATCCGCCGATCCCGTGGACGTTGCTGATCACCTACATGATGTTGTGGACGATCGGTACGTTTCTTTATATTTCGCAGGATCCGAAAACGTTTACGGAATTCCGTCAGCCGATTGTTCACACCATCCTGGCTGAAACCAAGGGTTTCAAGATTGCCAGGTTGATTGCCTTCACGGCACTGCCCCTGCTTGTTGGTTTTGCCACTTACGACGGCCTTCTGCCTAAGTTCCAGGAGCCGGTAGAGTTGCGGACGGTCCATCCGGCACCGCCCGCCACCACCCGGGTCCATGGTAAAACCTATGCTCTGGAAGGTTTGACCAACCCCTTCCGTATCGATGAGCAGGATAACTATAAGGACAGTTTTCCTTTCCTCGATGCTGACAAGCAGGAGTACATGAAGTATGTAACCGAAGGTGGTACGGTATTTTTCGAAAACTGCCACTACTGCCACGGTGATCAATTGAACGGCTTGGGAATGTTCTCCCATGTTTTTAACCCCACTCCCGCCAACTTCGTCGACCCGGGAACCATCGCCATGTTGCGCGAATCGTTCCTGTTCTGGCGTGTTGCAAAGGGCGGACCTGGTTTGCCGAACGAATCCACTCCGTGGTCCTCGGCGATGCCGCCTTGGGAGGAACACCTCAAAACTGAAGAAATGTGGAAAGTCATTCTGTTTGAGTACTGGTACACAGGGTGGCATCCGCGTACGTTTGACGACGAATCTTCGGTTAAGGGTGGAGAGTAACCGTTCATTCAATGAATTGAAAATTCAAGGTTTTAAATATCTTTCATGAACGAGGAAAACATGATGAGCATTTCCAAAAAGATCGTTAGGCGCTGGCTGGTGACGGCAGTTACATTGGCCGTCCTGAGCGTGCCTTCCATCCTTTTTGCTCAAGACTACCGCAAGCCGGATCCGGTCCAGGAAGACAAGCTGGAACTCGGTAAGAAGGTTTATTTCAAGCGGTGTGTCTGGTGCCATGGGGTGGAAGGTGGCGGTGACGGTCCCTCGGCGGACCGCCTGTTCACCCGCCCGCGTAACTTCATCCAGGGTACTTTCAAGATCCGGACCACGGACTCAGGTGAGTTGCCGTTGGATGAAAACCTGATCAAAACCGTTAAAAACGGCCTGCCCGGGTCGGCCATGCCGCCTTGGGGTGAAGTTCTCAGCAATGAAGAAATCGTATCCGTTGTCCAGTTTGTCAAGACACTGGTTCAGGATCGTGACTTCAGCGGTGATTTTGAAGAACTGGCAGTTCAGGACTTCGGGACCATGCCGTGGAGTGTAAAAGAACCTTACTATATGGGTGTTCCGCAGGAAGCCATCGATGCCGGTAAGGAAATCTTCCAGAAAAACAAATGTTGGGAGTGTCACGGTGGCGAAGGCCGCGGTGATGGTAACCCCACCATGAAGGATGACTGGGGATTCCCGATCGTGGCAGCTGACTGGACGCAATGCTGGAACTTCCGTGGCAGCCGCCGCGATCCCTACAATCCTTTCCACGTTGTTCGCACGGTTTCCACTGGGTTGAATGGAACCCCGATGCCGAACTTCAAGGATCAGATCACGGTGGAAGACCGCTGGAAGCTGGCTGCTTTCGTCAACTCCCTGTGTCCGCGGAAGAAAATCGATGCGTTGACCAACAAGCCTGTCAACGACTTCCTCATCGGTTCCAAGTACACCGAAGGTCCTGTCTCTACGGATTTCAACGATCCCATGTGGCAGGCTCCGGAGCACGATCCGAGGATTGTGAATCGCCCGGAAGGATATGAAGGCGACCAGAAATGGCATTACATCGCCCTGGCTGGTCAGATCACCCGGGGTAAGCGCAACTTCGACCCGAAGGTGGACAACCTTTGGGTTATGTCGCGGTGGAGTGCCGAGGAACAGGCTGTGTACTACCTGGTTGAGTACCATCAGCGGTTTCTGGGCGACGATCCTGAGTATCCGGAAGCCGTGGCCATTCAATGGCCGGGCAAACTCGAGGAGCTCTTCGGCGCGGAAAAACCGTATTTCATCTACGGCGATTCCAAAAAGCCGGTTGACATCTGGAAGGCCAAATTCCTTCCTAAAAACTATTCCCCCACCAATGCACCCAACCCCGACGGTTACGATCTTGACATCAGCGTCGTCGAGCTGGTTGGTCATGGTTTCGAAGATGTGTCGGAAAAAGAAACCCCCGGTGGTGTGGAAATTGTCAACTCCAAGTTCCATCAGGGCCGAGTGAAAATCATGTTCAAACGGTCGTTGACCACTGAAAATCCCGATCAAACGGATGTTCAGATCCCGACCAAATCTTTTATCCCGATTTCCTTCATGCAGTGGGCAGGACGGGATAAAGAGCATGACGAGCACATGGCGATTTCGACTTGGGCTTACACCATTCTCGAACCGCCTCTGCCCGCAGAGCGCATCTGGCTGCCGCCTATCATGGCTGCCGTTTTCTTCGGCTTCCAGCTTTGGCTGGTGCGGATGACCAAACGGACCCGCCAGATGCACGCTGAAGGGAAAGCAAATTAATTCCCTTTAACGACGCAAAACCAGAAAGGCCCGCCGAAAGGCGGGCCTTTTTTTATTGTCTGAATTATTGTAAAAGCCGGGATGGTGCGGCTGAGCCGGGGGTGCTTCTTTCTGGATTAAAAATTGGGGAGGGGACGAGGCGGTTCAGGCGCTGATCTGTTCGAGGTCCATGTTGCCTTCGATGATTTCCCGCAGAGACAATTCATAGAAACTTTTGGGGCTGTCGTATTCAGCTTCCTTCACTTCAATCGTAGGTTGGGCCCCTTTTTCCAATTGATGAATCCGTTGGGCCACCAGGATGCATAGCAGGTACCGGCTTTTCACCACATCCAAGGCTTTTTTTTCCAAAACAAGAATTTCGTCCATTCGGTTTCCTTACCTTTATACGTTAAAAACCTAAATTTTAGAGAGTTCCCCACCCCCTGTCAAAGTTTTCCTGCTGACAGGTCTATTTTAAAATTTCGCGCAGTATGTCCAGGGTGGTTTTTACCATGCCATTAGTGATATGACGGTGCAGGACCGCCCGGAACCAGCTGTCACCCATGTGCAGGACGCGGACCCCCTTGTCATCGAGCAAACGCTCCAAAGCTTCTGCACCCATGTCCGGATGCTGAAGGCGAAAAAACAGGATGTTTGTGTAGACCCGGTCACAGTTGATTTGGATACCCGGGGTCTTGTGAAGGCCCTGTGCCAGTTCCCTGGCATTGTTGTGGTCTTCTATAAGTCGTTTCGGATGGTGGTTCAGGGCTTCCAGGCCGGCAGCCGCAAGGATTCCCACCTGCCTCATTCCCCCCCCCACCATTTTTCGCCACTTGCGGGCGCGGGCTACCCAGTCCGCAGGGCCGCATATGAGGGAACCCGCTGGTGCGGACAATCCTTTCGACAGGCTGAGCATGATGGAATCCGCGTCCCGGGTGAGGGCAACGGGTTCGACCCCAAGCGCCACCGCAGCATTGAACAAACGGGCTCCATCCAGGTGGATTTTCAGGTCGTTTTGGTCCGCAAGTGACCGTACTTCCTGCATGTACTCGACCGTAAGGGGGTAGCCTCCGCAGTAATTGTGCGTGTTTTCCAGGCAGATCAGGCGCGTTGGTGGATAATGCACGTCATCCTTGCGAATGGCGGCTTTGACCTCCCCCATATCGAGAGTTCCGTCGTCCCGGTTGGCCACGGGGTGGGGGTGGATTCCGCCGAGAGCGGAAAGGCCTCCGACTTCGTTGATGAAAATGTGGCTGCGCCGGCCGAGGATGATTTCGTCGCCGCGCTGGCAGTGGGTGAGGAGGCTGACCAGGTTACCCATGGTGCCGCTCGGTACGAACAGGGCGGCTTCCTTACCCGTTTTTTCCGCCGCCAGTTCCTGCAGCCGGTGCACGGTGGGATCTTCGTCGAAAACGTCGTCCCCCACCTTGGCATTCGCCATGGCCTGCCGCATGGCGTCGGTGGGTTGGGTGAGGGTGTCACTGCGGTAATCGATAATCTGCATGAATCAGTCCTGTTTCTTTTCTGAACGGAAACGCTGGATGCGGTAATACACCAGCGATAAAAGGAAGACCGGGACGGCAAATCCACCCAGGATGATCTGCCGGGCCAGGGAAGCGGAAAACTCCAGAGCCACCAGCAGACGGTACTGCTGGGTCACCACCAGGGCAAGGATCACCGCGACGATCAGCATGTACCCCATGCGTTTCGATCCCTTGCCGCCGGGGAACACCATCGAATGCGCGATGAAGTTCAACCCCAAAAAAAGCAGGCCGCTAAGGAACATGAGGTAAACGATGAAGTTCTGGGTATCGGTCAGCAACAGAAGTCGGCCCCGGTTGGTTGGTCTTGCCGTATTTTATCCGCTCCCCGCGGCAGATTAAAGTTCTTTACCGGGTGCAGAGCCCTCGTGTCCGGGATACCGCAAAAAAAAAGCCCCGGGTTTCACCCGGGGCCAGATATGCTGTGAGAAGTTCAACTTGCGTCAAAAGTGAATCAGGGTGTTGAAGGCAACTGTATCCTGGTGTCGGGTTCCGGTACCCGACTGGGTTTCGAACACGCTCAGGTTCGACTCGTCATGGCGGTATTCCACGCGAATGATCATGTTCTGCAGGACGCGGAATTCCGGAGTGATGGTGAACTCGCGCAGGCTGTTGTTGACCGCACCGAGACGGAAACCGTCCTGATCCCGGAACCAGGCGGAACGCACGTTGAGGGAAAACCACTTGTTGAAGTCATAACGTACGATTCCGGCAACCCCCCACCATGTGGCGGTGCCGGCACCGGGACCCGAGTTCTGCTCCGATCCGTAATCCGCGTTCAACTGCAAGGCCAACTGGTTGGTGATTCCGATGTCGATGACGGTATCGAAAATATTACGCCAGTTGTCGTTACCCCTGTCGGTGCCCAGGGTCCCCTGGTTGCCACCCATGTAGTTGAACAGAATGCTCACATTCTCAAACGGCAGGTAGCCGATCTGCGCGCCGAAGGACTTTTCGGAGTTGTTGTCCGTGGTGCCCGCTTCCTCCCAGTTGTTGGCGATCATGAACATCACGCTCCACTTTTCATTGATGTCGTAGGAGGCCCGGATGCCGGTGTGCGTGAACGGAATGCCCCAACCGAATACAAACGTCCGGGAAAAGTTCGTGTTCCAGCCATCGTAACCGTCAAACACTTCGGCTCCGACATGGGTCACGAACTTGCCGAAATCAATTTTCAATCCCGAGCCGACGGGGGCGTTCCAGGTGACATAAGATTGCTGGAGGTCAAAATCGTCGTCGCCGGTTGCAAGTCCCCTAACATTGGCTCCGGAGGTGGGCGAGCTCCGCAGCCGCTGGGCGCCCTCCGGCAGGCTGAAACCGAAGGTGAGGTCGAATCGGAATCCGATGTCGCCTTTATCATCGGCCTGTTTCAGGAACACCAGTTCCGTATTGTCCAGTTTGAAGCTGTTGTCGTCCTGATCGAATATGCGGACGCAAGCGGTGAGCGGGGCCACGCCGCAGTTGGTATTGGTCAGGGGACGGTTGAAATTGTAACTGTAAGAAGATGAGACGAAGCCGTGCACCTCCACGTCTTCCAGCAGTTTGA
>NZ_HG422173.1:2582874-2649286 GCF_000341545.2 Nitrospina gracilis 3/211 | reverse complement strand
CCTTTATGCCTGAAAAGGCTTGAATGGAATCGCCGCCTCCACCCGGTGTCCTCTTTTCCCGGCTGGAGGTGGCATTGCAATTGACCCGTGTCGTTCCGGCAGGTGCCGGAACCCTCCCTTAATGAATATTCATACGAGGTTGTAACCGGACTCCCCATGCTGGGTGGCGTCGAGGCCGATTTCCTCGTCCTCTTCATCCACGCGGAATCCGACCACCTTGTCCACCGCCACCACCAGACCGTAGGTGACGACGAAGGAATAAAGAGCCGCCGCGGCGACGCCGACGACCTGCACGCCGACCTGTTTCAGGTTGCCGTCCAACAGTCCTGTTCCTCCGTGGGTGACGAACAACCCGGTGGCCAGCGCTCCCCAGGCGCCCCCGACGCCGTGGATGCCGAACACGTCCAGGGAATCGTCGATGCCTTTACGGTGCTTCAGGATGACGGCCAGGTAGCAGATCATGCCCGCGACCACGCCAATGACCATCGCCCACAGGGGGGAGACGAAACCCGCCGCCGGGGTGATGGCCACCAGGCCCGCGACGATTCCCGATGCCGCACCCAGCGCACTGGGTTTTCCGGCTTTCACCTGCTCGGCAATCAACCAGCCGATCATCCCCGCCCCGGTGGCAACCTGGGTGTTGGTGAAGGCCAGAACGGCGTTCTGGTCCGCTGCAAGGGCGCTTCCGGCGTTGAAACCGAACCAGCCGAACCACAACAGGCCGGCGCCCAACAACACCAGGGGCAAATTGTGAGGAATCATCATGGGACCGGGGAAGCCCCGGCGTTTCTTGAGGTATAGGGCTGCCGCCAGACCCGCCACGCCGGAAGAGATATGGACCACCGTGCCGCCAGCGAAATCCAGGGCACCCAGTTCACCAAGCCAACCGCCTCCCCAAACCCAATGGCAGATGGGGTCGTAAACGAGGGTGGACCAGATGAAAATAAAGACGACGTAGGCTTTGAAGGACACCCGTTCGGCGATTCCCCCGCTGATCAGGGCCACGGTGATGATGGCGAACATCAGCTGGAACATGCAGAACAGGTACTCGGGAATGGTCCCGCTCAGCGTGTCCACCTTGGTTCCATTGAGGAAAACTTTGTCAAAACCCCCGACGAACCCACCGATATCACTGCCGAATGAAAGCGAATAGCCAATCAGGATCCACTGAATGGTGATCACCCCAAGAGGAATGAAGCTGTGCATGATGGTGCTCAGGACGTTTTTACGCCGCACCATGCCGCCGTAAAAGAGGGCCAGGCCGGGAAGCATCAACATGACCAGCGCGGATGACACGAGGATCCAGGCGGTGTCGGCGCCATTGAGTTGTGGGGCTTCCTCTGCATATGCCGGAAGAGCCCACAACAACCCCAATCCGATCGGGAAAATCGCATATTTAAAAAATCGACCCATTTTTCAGTCCTCAATTGATTGAAGTGGTTGCCCCCTACCGGGTAGGCGGAATCGGCGCACCTGCGGCGCGATATCAAGGTGACTTAATCAAATCCTGTACCCACAACGGGTTGAGGATTGAAATAATTGGAAAAAAGCCTGCAAACGGTTTTAATTGAGGGGGTTGGGTGGAGTGGATAACAGGGTCAGGCCGGAATGAAGGGTGGGACTTTGGAAAAGGCGGGTTCTAAGGTGCTGAGTTTTGCGGATGTTTCCAGCAGGCATGCTGAAAAAATAATCACAATTTGATTCAAGTATCCCTTGTTTTTACCGTGAAAGTATTAGGCCATGAACCATTTGAAGACCCTGCTTTAGTCAAGAACTTGACATAAAAAGTCAAAAAATGGGTTTCCCGGCTGCTTGAATTATTGATAGAAAAATATTAACTATTTATAATAATTGTAGTTATCCGGATTCAGGAACAGGTCTGGCCTTGGCACAGTCTTTGCTCATTATTCATTCGAATTGGAATAGCCACAATGCCCATTGATCGGGAGGAAGGCGCATGGCTCAGCAAGAAACACAGGAAGGTGTCGATCAGATAATTGATGAGGTTCCCCCTCGACGCGGGGTGAGCCGTGGATTTCTGCTCACTCTTCTCTTGATCGCGGGACTCGCGGTTGGCGGGTATTTTGCCTTCCTGAACTTCATACAGCCGCAGATGGAGGCCAAAAAGCAGGGTCAGGAGCTCCAGGTCCCGGGCTCGAAGTTCGCTGACAAGGAACCCGGGGAAATGGGTGTGATGTACCCCATGGAACCGTTTCTCATCAACCTCGCACGCAGCAACGGCAAGCAGTTCCTGAAAGTCAGCCTGACTCTGGAGCTCAGCTCCCCGGAGGTTCGCCCTGAGGTCAAGGCCAATGAATTCAAAATTGTGGATTCCATTCTGCTTTTACTCAGCAGCAAAACACGAGAGGACGTCATTTCCCTGCAGGGCAAGTTCAAGCTGAAGGATGAAATTGCCACGCGGGTAAACCGGTTTCTGGTGATGGGCCACGTCAAGGACGTCTATTTCTCGGAATTCATCGTTCAATAATAGATTTTGAGCGTGTATATTGGTTACAGGGCTCAATGGGCCCGAATCCGGTAAACGAGTTTACCAGGCTCTGAATATGGCACAGGTATTATCCAAAGGCGAAGTCGATGCCCTCCTGCGCGGTGTCAGCGAAAACCAGATCGAGGTGGAAGCCGACATCACGGAAGAGGAAAAGGGGGTCGTTCCCTACGACCTGACCAGCCAGGAAAAGATCATCCGGGGTCGCCTGCCGACCCTGGAAATCATCAACCAGTTCTTTTCCCGGCTGTTCCGCAACTCCTTTTCGGGGATGATGCGGCGCTCCGCCGACGTCAGCACGGTGTCAACCGATTCACTGAAGTTCGGCGATTTCCTGCGTTCCTTGCCGGTTCCTTCCAGCCTGCACGTATTCCGCATGGAGCCCCTGCGCGGATTCGGACTGGTCGTTATGGAAAGCAGTCTGGTGTTTGCGCTGGTGGACAACTTCTTTGGCGGCACCGGCTCATCCGAGATGAAGAATCAGGGCCGGGACTTCACTTCCATTGAAATGCGCATGACGCGCAACGTCATCCAGCAGGCGCTGGAAGACTGGGCCAATGCGTGGAAACCGGTGCATCGCGTCAAGACCTCTTACGTTCGTTCCGAGATCAATCCGCAGTTCGCTGCCATTGTTCCGCCCACGGACGTGGTGCTGATCATCGTGTTTGACATTGAGATGGAGCGCGCTTCCGGCACCATCACCATTTGCCTGCCGTACACGGCCATCGAGCCGGTTTTGCCGAAACTGAAAGCGAACTTCCAGAGTGAGCGGATGGAGGCCGACAAGGTCTGGATCCGCCGCTTGCGCGAGGAGTTGATGCAGACGGATGTCGAATGTGTGGTGGAGTTGGGTAAAACCCCCATGACTCCCCGCAAATTGCTTCAGCTCCAGGTGGGAGATACCCTGATGCTCGGCAACGATGTCTCCGATCCGTTGACGGTCAAGGTTGAAGGCATCAAGAAGTACATGGGCCACCCCGGTGTTTCCCGGGGAATGAAGGCCGTACAGATTTCCAAAATCATTGAAAGGGAAGAGTGACCTATGGCTGAATTCGATGACAATGAACTGGGCGCACTGGACGACCTGGATAAATTCGAGGATTTCGAATTCGACAAGGAAGGCGGAGACGAGGAAGTTGAGGGTGAAAAAACCAAACGCGATTCGCGGCTGGACCTCATTCTCGATATTCCGCTCACGGTGACGGTCGAATTGGGACGCTCGAAAATGTTGATTCATGACCTTCTTCAGCTTGGGCAGGGTTCGGTGATCGAACTCACCAAGATGGTAGGCGAGCCGTTGGAAGTCCTGGTTAACGACAAGCTGGTTGCCCGCGGCGAGGTCGTGGTGGTCAACGAAAAATTTGGCGTGCGCCTGACCGACATCGTTTCCCCCATGGAACGCGTGCAGTCTCTGGGTTGAGGCCAACGTCAATATTCCGCCCCGGACCCCGACCTTGGGGTGGGCGTAACCGCTCCGGGCGGACTCCTTCTTTCTTCGCTCAGCCCTTGCCGATCCCTCTCCTGCCTCAATAGGAGTTTTTAAAACCCCTTTGTTTGTAACGGGTTTTGAATTGCCCCTCGTTTAACCCTCTGAAATTCAAGAAGTTTTTCCACCCCATGGTATGGCCTTTGCACATTTAGGGTTGAACCCGGTGTCTGTCGGGTTTTTTGACACGTTCAACTCTTAAGGTGGGAAGGCGTTATGGAGTGGAAACGGTTTGGTTTGGCCTGGGCGCTGGTTCTCAATTTTCTGGTTGCCGGCGCAGCCTGGGCTCTGCCACTGACGGAATACAACAAGCTTCGCGATGTGATGGTGCGGGAAACGCAAGAGGGGCTCCATATTCAGCTCCAGTTCCGGCAAGCCCCCGATAATTTCCGGGCACCCGTTTTTTTTCAGAAATCGGTGCAGATCGACGTTCCCTTTGCCTACCTGGCTCCGGCCAAGCAGTACTTTCCCACTGGTGACGATGAGATTCACCAGGTGTATGCATCCCAGTACAACAAGGAACTGCTTCGCATCCGTTTCATTCTGGGTGAACGGAAAGAGGAATTGGAAAAACGGTTTCGTATTTCCCGAAAAGGAAACAACATTGATGTTCTCGTGCGCAATGGGGGCAGCTCTTCCAAAAAATCCAAACTCGTGCCGTCCCCCAAAAACGCGGACGATCCTTTGAGCGATTTTCTCGCATCCGGCCCTTCTCATATTCAGGTTCCCAAAACCGGCACGCAAACCATTTCAAGTGGAACCGAAAAAGAAACGGGCTCCCAGTCTCCGGATCCGTTCGTGGAAATTCTTGACGAAAGCAAAACCCAGCCCGCCAAACAAAAGGTGACTTCTACCAGCACACTTAAAAAGGAAACGTTGTCGGAGATGGTGGGTACGGCGTTTCGTAAAGATGAAAAAGGAAAGAAGACAACCGAATCCAGAGGCATTCCGGAAAAAGAAACGAGCTCGGTGTTGCAGGAAAAAGAAAAGTCCGGCGGACCGGATGTCTTTTCCGCCGGTTTCAAAATGTTTTACACATTGGCGCTGGTTCTGGGATTGATGTTTCTTCTGTTTCATGTGTTTAAAAAATATGTCTGGAAAAACGGGGTGTTTGGCACCGAGAACAAGCCCATCAAAGTGCTGTCCACAGGATTTCTGGGCCCGAAGAAAAGCATTGCCCTGGTTGAGGTAGCGGGTGAGGTGCTGGTGCTCGGCATTGCCAACGAAAACATTTCCCTTTTGGCGAACGTGGAGGATCCGGACCAGATCGACCGTATCAAGGGTGGCGCGCACACGCCAACTTCACGCATTCGCCGAAAAGATCCGGCCAGTGTGAGGGAGCCTGCCCCTTCCGTCATGGCAGAAGAAGCCTTCGAGGAAGAGGATGAAGCTCCGGTCGCGGCAACCGTCACGGCCGAGCCTTCCAAACCTTCGGTTCCCTCCCACAAACGCGTGGATGCCTACGAGCGTGTGGTGAAGCAATCCAAAACCACCAATCCGTTCCCCGATTTTGTTAAGCAGTTTGCAGATGACCAAAATAAAAACGACGGAGCGGATTCGGTAAAAGGGTTGGAGCAGCGCCTTAAGAAAACTCTTGAAGGCAACAAGGGGAAGTGATGCGTAGAATTTTCCTCACATTCATTGGCCTCCTGGTCCTCACTGCATTTTTTTCGGCGGGACCGGTTGCCGACGCGCAGGCGATCCCCATGCCCAGTATCCAGGTGGGCGTCGAGGACACGGAAGAACCGGAGGCGATGTCCACCGCCCTGCAGATCCTAGCCCTGCTCACCATTCTCACGCTGGCTCCTTCCATCCTCATCCTGATGACATCGTTTTCGCGCATAGTCATTGTGTTGTCGTTTCTCAGGCAGGCCATGGGAACCCAGCAAACCCCGCCGACGCAGGTGCTGGTGGGGCTGGCCCTGTTTCTGACGTTTTTTGTGATGAGTCCGGTCTTGACCCAGATCAATTCAGAGGCCCTGCAGCCCTATCTGAATGAGGAGATCTCGCAGGGCGAAGCGCTGGAGCGGGCGCAGGCCCCGATCAAGGGATTCATGCTGCGCCAGACACGCAACAAGGATCTCGACTTGTTCCTCAATATTTCCCAGGATGAGCGGCCTGAAACGGCGGAAGAGGTGAGTATGGCCGTCGTGGTTCCGGCGTTTGTCATCAGCGAGTTGAAAACAGCGTTTCAGATCGGGTTTCTCATCTACATTCCGTTTCTCATTCTTGACATGGTTGTGGCCAGTATCCTGCTTTCAATGGGTATGATGATGTTGCCGCCAGTGTTGATTTCACTTCCTTTCAAATTGATGCTGTTTGTCATGGTGGATGGATGGCACCTGACGGTGGGGTCGCTGGTGAAGAGTTTTTTCTGACGAGGCTAAAGGATGACCGAACAGTTCATTATTGATTTTGGAATGAATTCCATCAAGACCACGCTGTTGCTCTCTGCCCCGATGCTTGGTTTTGGATTGCTCACCGGGCTCGTGGTTTCTATTTTTCAGGCGGTGACCTCGATCCAGGAACTCACACTGACCTTCATCCCCAAAATCCTGGCGGTGTTTCTGGCGCTGTTTCTCTTCTTTCCCTGGCTGTTGCAAATCATCATTGGGTTCACCGAAAACATCCTTTCCAACTTTCCTTCCCTGATAGGCTGATGGACCTGTTCAATCTGTCTTACACGGATTTCGAACGGTTCCTGTTTGTCCTGTTTCGGGTGGGGGCCTTCATCGTTTTTGTTCCCTTTTTCGGAAGCACGCAGTTTCCCTCAAGGGTGAAGACCGGCCTCATTCTGCTCCTGAGCGTCAGCCTCTATCCGCTGGTTCCGGAAGCCGCTATTGTTCCCCCGAAGGGGCTTCTCGGCCTTTCGGTCATGCTGTTCTCGGAGATGCTTGTTGGGTTTTCCATCGCGTACGTCATGCGGATGATTTTTACGGCGGTTCAGATTGCGGGAACCATGGTGGATTTCCAGATGGGATTCGGTGTGGTCAACGTCATTGATCCGCAGACCCAGTCGCAGGTATCCATCACCGCCCAGTTCCAGAATATCTTTGCGACTTTTCTTTTTCTCGCACTCAATGGGCATCACCTCACCGTTCACGCTCTGGTGGAAAGTTTTGAAATGATCAATCCCCAGCAGTTCGCGTTTTCGGCCTCCACCGCCGAGTTTATTCTGCAGGTGTTTGCGGCGACGTTCGTGACCGCAATCAAGATCGCCGCTCCGGTGATGGTGATTCTTTTCTTCATCAGCGTGGGGCTGGGTTTGGTTGCGCGCACCGTTCCGCAGATGAATGTTTTCATCGTCGCGTTTCCGTTGCAGATCGGGGTGGGGCTGCTCATGGTGGGTCTCACGTTTTCATTTTTTACCGTTCTCATGAAAAAGCAGATCGCTGAACTGCCGGCATGGGTGCTGGGCCTCATGCAGACGTTTTGAATTGAGGCCTCGCCGCATGTGTGGAGGAAGCAGTTATGGACGAAGAGAATAAAGATCAGAAAACAGAAGAGCCATCAGCGAAACGGATTCAGGACGCGCAGGAGCGGGGCAATTTCGCGCACAGTCGCGAACTGACTTCCGCTTTCATCCTGATGATGGCGATTCTGGCCTTTGCCCTGGGCGGTTCTTTCGTCACAAAAAAATGATGGCGACCTGGCATAACCTTATCAGCCGGGCGCATACTGTGGAGCCGACCATCCCCGCCATGCGCGAGCTGCTCGCATGGATCGTGCAGAACGTGTTCACCATTTTGAGCCCCATTCTGATTTCCATCATGGTTGGAGGAATCGTTGTGAACCTCATGCAGACCGGCGGCCTCAGGTTTTCCGGTCATCCCCTCATTCCCAAATTCAACAAGCTCAATCCCATCAACGGCACCAAACGGCTGTTTTCCATGGTGGCGTTGATGGAGTTGTTCAAGTCGCTGTTCAAGGTCACTCTCATTTCGCTCATCGCGTTTTTCACCATTCGGAGTCATTTTTCTGAAATTCCGGCGATGACCGACTTCGGAGTCGGGCAGATTCTGACTTTCATGGGACGGGTCGGACTGGAAATCATGATCCAGGTTCTTCTGGTTCTCATCGTTCTGGCCTTCATCGACTACCTGTTCCAGCGCTTCACTTATATGAAAAACCTGCGCATGACCAAGCAGGAGGTGAAAGACGAACGGAAAGATACGGAAGGTAGCCCGCAGGTCAAACAACGGATTCGCAGCGTGCAGTTGGAGATGATGCGGCGCCGGATGATGGCCGCGGTACCGGACGCCGACGTGGTGGTCACCAACCCGACCCACTATTCCATTGCCATCAAATACGACCGGGATCGGCACGATGCACCGGTGGTGGTGGCTAAGGGGATGGGGCCGGTGGCGCTCCGCATCCGTGAGATTGCCAAAGAAAACGATGTGCCCCTGGTTGAGGACAAACCCCTCGCAAGGCTCCTGTATAAGACGGTGGACATCGGTCAGTACATCCCGGCAGAGCTTTACCGCGCTGTTGCGGAAATCCTCGCGTACGTGTACCGCCTGAAGGGATTCAAAATGGTATAGATATTGCTAATTTATTGTATTGATTGGTTTTAGCACCTGATTTTCAGGTGCCCCGTGACCCGCCGGGAACTATAACATATTATAAATAAAGGGGTCCGGCGGAGTGCTCCAGAGTTGGGGCGGCGTCAAAATTTTGAAAGGATGAAAGGCTACATGGCCACTCAAGCACAGGTTCAGGCGATCATGGCATCGCGGCCGAGAGAAATCGGCATTGCCCTCGGGATGATTTCCGTGCTTGTGGTGATGGTGATTCCCATACCAACTTTCCTCCTCGACCTGCTTCTTTCATTCAGCCTCACCTTTTCGCTCGTCATTCTGCTGGTCGCCATCTTCATGATCTCGGCGCTGGACTTTTCCGTGTTTCCGTCCCTTTTGCTGATGGTCACGCTGGTCCGGCTTTCCCTGAACGTGGCCTCGACCCGCATCATCCTTCTGCATGGTGACGAAGGCCCGCACGCGGCGGGGCAGGTGATTGAGTCGTTCGGCTCGTTTGTCGTTGGCGGCAATTATGTCGTCGGTGCGGTCATTTTCATCATTCTTGTCCTTATCAACTTCATCGTCATCACCAAGGGTTCGGTGCGCACGTCGGAAGTGGCGGCGCGGTTCACTTTGGACGCCATCCCTGGGAAACAGATGAGCATCGACGCCGATCTGAACGCCGGCCTCATCACCGAGGAAGAAGCGCGAACACGGCGGCGCAACCTGGAGCGGGAAGCGGATTTTTACGGTGCGATGGACGGTGCCATCCGTTTTGTGCGTGGAGACGCGGTAGCGGGGATCCTGATCACGCTCATCAACGTTATGGGTGGTTTTGCCATCGGCGTGTTCCAGCAGGACATGGGTGTGGGTGAGGCGGCGCGGGTGTACACGCTTTTGACCATCGGTGACGGCCTGGTCACGCAACTTCCGGCACTGGTCGTTTCCACCGCCGCAGGCCTTGTGGTGACCCGCGCTACAACGGAACGCAACCTGCCCGCCGAACTGGTGCAACAGGTGATCAAAAATCCGGCGGCGTTTTCCATCTCTTCCTTCGTGCTGTTTTTCTTCGGCCTCATTCCCGGCCTGCCCCACATTCCATTTTTCTTCCTGGCGGCCGCCACCGGTTATATCAGCTACCGGCTATACCAGGAGCGGTTGAAACAGGAAGCCATGGAAATGAAACGAATCGAGGAAGTTCAGAGCGCCCCCATACCGGAGAAGGTGGAATCTATCCTTCCCCTGGATGTGATGGAGCTCGAAGTTGGGTATGAGTTGATCCCGTTGGTTGACGCCAACCGCAACGGCGAACTTCTCGACCGCATCAAGTCCATCCGCCGTCAGTTTGCGTTGGAAATGGGTTTCATAGTACCGCCGCTTCACATTCGCGACAACCTGCAGCTCAAATCGAATGATTACGCCGTTTTGATCAAGGGAGTTGAGGTGGTGCGTGGTTCGGTGATGATGGGCCGGCTGCTGGCGATGAATCCCGGCCATACGGAAAAGGAAATCGAGGGCGTTCATACCAAGGAGCCGACGTTTGGCCTGCCGGCAGTCTGGATCCAGGCTCGTGCAAAACAGGAAGCCCAGATGGCTGGATACACCGTAGTAGATCCGGCCACCGTCATCACCACGCACATCAAGGAAACCATCAAACGGTACGCGGCAGAGTTGCTGGGTCGCCAGGAAACCCAGGCCCTCATCGAAAAGTTCAAGGAAACCAATCCGAAGGTGATCGAGGAGTTGATCCCCAACCTGATGAACGTGGGCAAGGTGCAAAAGGTTCTGCAAAACCTGCTTCGCGAGCAGGTTTCGATCCGGGATCTCCGTACTATTCTGGAAACCCTGGCAGACTATGCTCCGAAGGTGGACGATCCCGACCTGCTTACCGAATACGTGCGCCAGGCTATGGCGCGGCCCATCACCAAGCAGTACGCGGGTGAAGGGGAAACTTTGTCGGTCATCACATTCGACCGCAACATTGAAGAAGCCATTCAGCAATCGATTCAGCGCACCGAATTGACGTCCTTCCTTGCACTGGACCCGACGGTGGCGGAACAGATTTTGAGACGACTCAAAGAAGCTGTGGAGGAAGCGACACCGATGGCGGAGACGGCGCCGGTCCTGTTGACCTCGCCGGCAATCCGCATGCATGTGCGGCGGTTGACGGAGCGGTTCATCCCGGACCTCGTGGTGCTGTCGCACAATGAAATCATGTCCACCGCACAAATCAAAACCCTGAGAGTGGTGACCCTCGATGCGAATTAAAAAAATTCTGGCGAACAGTTATCCTGAAGCCCTGACGCGTGTGAAAGAAGAACTGGGCGAGGACGCTCTGGTGTTGAAGACCCGTTCCATCAAGTTTGGCCAGGAAGGAGGGGGCCAGGGCGCCTCCATGGTGGAGATCACTGCCGCCATGGAGGACGCTTCGCATCCCTCCTCCGTGATGACGATTGCGGAAGAACCCGGGGCCGAAGGTTCAAAACCCCTGGGTGCCAACCGGAAGTTTTTAAACTCGAGTAATGACGATCGCGAAATGCGTTCCCTCATTTATACCCTGTTGTCCCAAACCGATCGTGCGAAATCCATGGGGCTGCACGGGGAACAACTTCACACCTATCAGCATCTCGTCGAATGCGGGATCGACGAACACCTGGCGGCGCGCGTATTTGAAACTCTCAACGAAAATTCACCCGACAGGGGCCTGGACATGACCCGGGTGGCGGATCGTGTGGGGGAATCGTTCCACTTTTCCGGGCCTATCCGGTTGGACGCGGTCGGACCCAAAATCGTCGCGTTGCTGGGTCCCACCGGTTCCGGCAAGACCACCACCGTGGCGAAACTCGCTGCACGGTTTGCTCTATTGGAACGCAAGAAGGTAGTGCTGGTTTCCCTCGATACGTTTCGCCTGGGTGCACTGGAGCAGTTGCAGATTTACGGGGACCTCATGCGCGTGCCGGTGGAGATGGCGACCGACCGAAACGAATTTCTGCAGATACTCAATCGTCATCAGGATGCGGACCTGATTCTCATCGATACAATGGGGCGCAACCCGCGGGACGAACAGTATGTAGAGGAATTGAAACAGATTTTCAGCGCCGCGCCCAATCTGGAAACGCATCTGGTACAAAGCGCAACGGCGCAGGAAAGCGTGTTCGAGCATTCTTTGAAACAATTTCAACCGTTGGGTGTGGACCGCATTGTGATGACCAAGATCGATGAGGGGATGCAATTCGGCCATTTGTACAACATTGCGAGCCGCCACTCCGTTCCATTTTCGTATTTTACAAATGGCCAGCGGGTACCCGAAGACATTGAAGTGGCTGCACTCGAAGGGGTAATTCGTTTGATTTTTGGCTGAATTCATCTTAAATTAAAAAGGCTAACCTATGGTTTTTTCAGGCCTAACCGAAAGAACGGGCCGCCAGGCCAACACCTTGAGGCGCATCATGCAAAACGATTCCAGCAAACTCCCTCCCAAAGTTCTCGCCATCAGCAGCGGCAAGGGTGGCGTCGGCAAGACCAACGTGGTGGCCAACGTGGCGTGTGCGTTGTCGCGAAAAGGCAAAAAAGTGTTGATTTTCGATGCGGACATGGGACTCAACAACATCGACATTCTTCTCGGGCTCGCATCTCCCTTTCACATTGGGCACGTGTTCTCCGGCGAGAAGAAAATCGAAGATGTGCTGGTGGACGGGCCGCGTGGAATCAAGGTGCTCCCGGCGAGCAACGGATGGCAGGAATTGACTTTGTTGGACTCGGAGAAAAAACTGTTATTGATGGAAGAACTGGACCGGATCAGCGGGGACTTCGATTACCTGCTGTTCGATACGGGTGCCGGCATCTCATCCAACGTGACGTATTTCTGCAGTGCGGCGCATGATATCTTGCTCGTCGCCACCACGGAACCGACTTCGCATACGGATGTGTATGCGCTGATGAAGGTGTTGTTCCAGCAGCATCACCAGAAACGATTTCGTCTCATCGTCAATGCGGTGAAGAACGAACGGGAAGCACTGGAAGTGTACAAGCGGCTGTCTACGGTCCTGGACCGCTTTCTTGGCGGTGTGACCCTGGAATACATGGGCTACGTCGTACACGATGCCAATGTTTCTAAAGCAGTGCGCCAGCAGAAGCCGTTTATTGAATTGTATCCGCACTCGAAGGTGACTCAGTGTATCGAGCTGGTGACGCAACGGATTTTGAAGGAACGCGACCGGTTTTCGCCAGACTCTGACCGGCCCTTTGCGTGGAGGAGTGTATTACAGATATGATGACCCCGTTTCAGGCAAAGAAAGCCGCACTGGTGTTTGCATTGTTTGCCTTTATCCTGCTGTCGCTGGGAAGTTGGATATCAGGTGCGCGGGTATTGGCGGCCGTGGTGCGGGGCGTTGAAGGGTTCTTTATATTTGGCGGGCTGGCCTGGGCTGTATGTGCGCTTGTGTCTACCAACGAGCCCCAGGATAAAAAGAAGAAAAAGAAACGGCCCCAGAAGGGGCAGAACCTGGATCAAACGGTGTGAAGGGTGAATGATTATGGCAGGTAAGCCGCAACCGGCAGAAGAAATTTCCATCTCTCCGGAGAACACGGAACAGATCATCCTGGAGTATTCTCCCATGATCAAGTACGTGGCGAACCGGATTGCCATGCGGCTTCCATCCCACATTGAGGTGGACGACCTCATCAGCGTCGGCGTGCTGGGGCTGATCGATGCCATCGAGAAATACGATCCCAACCGTGGGGCCAAATTCAAAACCTATGCGGAGTTCCGTGTGCGCGGTTCCATACTCGACGAGTTGCGCAATCTTGACTGGGTACCCCGGTCGGTGCGTCAAAAGGCATCGGAAATGGACGCACTCACAAACCGTTTGCAGGGCAAGTTCGGCCGGCCCCCGGAGGATGAGGAGATTGCCGAGGAGATGGGCGTCAGCATGGAAGAGTTCTTCACGGCAATGCACGAGACCCGAAGTGTTCCCATCCTCAGCCTGGAAGACCTGGGCATCAACAAGGAAACGGGGGAACAGCAGAATCTGCTCGATTGTCTGATAGGCGACATGGAAGCGGATCCGCAAACCCAGATCCGTCTCAATGAACTGAAAAAAATCATTGCCGAAGCCATCGACGCCCTTCCGGAAAAGGAACGGCTCATGATTTCGCTGTATTATTACGAAGAGCTGACGATGAAAGAGATCGGAGAGGTGCTGAATATCACTGAATCACGCGTATCACAGATTCATTCCAAAGCGGTCTTTCGACTTAGGACCAAATTGAAATCCATTCTGGCTGACGAGGTGTGACGTGAAGCTCATTCCAAAGATTCCTTTTTCGTATCCCGAAATCGGGCTGTTGATTCTACGCGTAGCCGTCGGCGTTGTGTTTGTGTATCACGGCTCGATGAAATTGTTTGGCCCGGGAGGTGTGAGCGGGTTTGCCGGTACACTGGCTCAACTGGGAGTTCCCACTCCCGGAATCAATGCGTGGCTGGCAACCCTGGCGGAGTTTCTGGGCGGAATGGCCCTCATTTTCGGAGTGTATGCCAGATGGGCAACCTTGCCGTTGATCTTTGTCATGCTGGTTGCCATCCTCACTGTACACGGACCGAACGGTTTCAGCATGAGGAACAACGGGTTCGAGTACCAGTTCACTTTGATCGCGGCGCTTGCCGCCATTTTCCTCACCCGGTCGGAGAAATGGCACATCAAGCAATGACTGTGCCGCTCTATTCCTCCTTTAACTAACCCGGTCAGTAAACCGGCAGGTGCCGCTCCTCAGGCGGACGCGATTTCCATCTTCTGTGAAACCACATCCACGGTTCCGGATAATCGCGGATGACCTCTTCAAGTACTTTTTCACACTGCTCGGTCCAGCGGTAAATGTCCCTCTCCTTGTCATCCGTTTTTTCCAGTTGGAGCGGGGGCTTGTACACGACCTTGTACCGTCCCTTGCCGATGGGAACGCTGAATATAGGCAGGATGGGCGCCCCGGTGCTGTAACTGAGCGCGGCCAGGGACCGCGCCGTGGCCGCTTTCTTCCCGAAAAAATCCACGAATAGCGCGAAATCGCCACCGTTCTGGTCCATCAGCACGGTGATGCTGCTTTTTTCTTTCAGCGCACGCACGATGCGGATGAGGGACGTGTCCTTGTGCAGGATGCGGTTGCCGGAGGTCAGCCGCATGTCCATGAAAAATTTTTCCAGGTAAGGATTGTCCAGCCGCCGGGCCACGGCATAATGCTGGGTCGTGTTCATGAACCCGTGGTACAGCCCCAGGATTTCCCAGTTGCCGTAATGCGCCATCAATACCAGAAATCCGGTATCGCCGTTTTCACATTGATCCAGGTATTCGCGGCCCTCCACCTCCATTCCGATCAATTGATGCACGCGGTTTTTCGTGTCGCGGCAAATCCAGATGCATTGCAGGGCGGACAGGATCATTTGCCGCATGGAGGCTTTGGTGATGCGGTCTTTTTCTTCCGGGGTTTTAAGGTCACCGTAGGCGATGTCGAGATTGATGCGCGCGATACGCCGCCGCTTTCGGGACACGAGGAACCAGAGCGCTGCGATCCCTCCTGACAACCGGTACAGGGTGGTGGAGGAAAGACTCATGATCACGCCGACTACGGGACGAAACAGCGCGTACTCAATGCGGTAGCGGATTCTTCTGGAAAGTGTGTTGCGTGAACTCAATCTTGATTCTCAATTCGGATTCAATGGGGCAGGTCCTGCGGGAGGTGTAGTGGGATCAAGCAATTTCCGCAACGGCCTGCGCAATGGCGTATACGTTGTCGTGGGACATCGAAATATGAATATCCTTCAGCTTGAGGGATTCGCAAATCTCGAGGCACTTGCCCGTGATGTTCAACGCGGGTTGCCCCGACTCCCGGTTCAGGATTTCCAGGTCGCGCCAGGTGATGCCACCGGCCATTCCTGTGCCGAGCGATTTCAAAACCGCTTCCTTGGCGGCAAACCGCGCCGCATAATGTTTGAACGGTTCCGGACGCGAACGACAATATTCGATTTCGCGAGGCGTGAACACACGTTCTTCAAACCGTTCCGCATGATTTTCCAGAGATTTTTGAATTCGGGAAATCTGGATGATGTCAATGCCCGTGCCGTGGATCATAAACGCCCTTGAAAAATTGTAATAATTATAGGGCAGGAACAAGTAAATGGTAAGCCCGTTTTGCCTGCAAAGCGTCAGGCCGGCGAGAGACCGAGGGCCGCTTCGATATCGGCCCGGGCAATGGCTCCTTCCCGCACGATGACGGGGGGAGTCGAAGTTACGTCCAGAACGGTCGATGGGGCATTCCCTGGCGCGGGTCCTGCATCGATGATCCAATCAATGGCGCTTCCGATCGACTGGTTCACGTCGTCCGCATTGACCGGATTTTCCGTTTCGCTTTTGTTGGCGCTGGGGGCGGTGAGGGCGTGACCCAGGTCGCGTACCAGTTGCCGCGCAATCGCCGAGTCCGGCAGCCGGATACCGATCTTCCCCGTTCCCGCCGTCAGGGCTTTGGGAATGTCGTCGCGCGCCGGAAACAGCAGGGTCAGAGGGCCGGGCCAGAACGCATCCATTGCTTTCACCGCAAGTTCCGGCACCTTCGCCGCCCAGTCCTTCAACTGTTCCCGGTCGTCGATGAGGACCAGAATGGGTTTGTCCGCCGGACGTTCCTTGATGGTGAAAATCTTTTCCACCGCCTCGGCGTTGGCGGGGTCCACTCCCAATCCATAAAACGTGTCGGTCGGGAATGCGATCGAGCCGCCCTCCGCCAGTGACCGTTTGATGGGTGTGATCACCGCCTGAAGCGTCTGCGGAAACTGCGGGTCAACTTGAAGACGATTCGCCATACGGTGTCTTGAGGTTATTGTTTTTGCGTTCGACCTGCTTGGTCTGATCCTTCAACGGAACGGGCGCGGAAATTTAAATCGAAGTCCTGCGTTTATAGCAAGATTCCCATGGCAGTTCAAGAGGGCCGGGAGAAACGGTTCATTTCGGCTCGATGGGCTCGAAATCCTCCGCCGGAATGGGCCCGCGCTTGCGCCTGCCGTGCTTGATCTCCGGGATCAGCATGACGGTGGCGATGATCATCATGCTGAACGAAATGAGGCCGATGTTCACGGGACCGACCTGGTTCACCATCCAGAACCCGAGCATCGGGCCGATGGTGCCGCGCACGCCGGTGAGCCCGACGTGGACCGACATGTACGCCGCTACTTTCCCAGGCGGGGCGTATTTGGTGACCCACAGGCTCCACGCAATGGCGCCGCCGCCGAAAGCCATGCCGATGAACGCCGAGGCGGTGGCGATGAGGTAAGGGTCCTTCGTCAGGAAAAACAGGCCCACGCCAATGGCGAACAGCAAGTTCAAAATCATGCGCAGGACGATGAAATTCATCTTGTCGAACAGCCGCGCCAGAAACGGCGTGGACAGAGCGCGCATGAGGTCCGGGATGACGGTGATGATGAGCGCCACGAACAACGCGGAACCCTCGATGCCGTACTTGCTGGAGGTGATGTAATCCACGCGGAGCGGCAGGGTCCACAGGTTGGCGAAACCCATGATGAACCACGTCAAAAGAACATAGCCGAAGTTGCGGTCCTCAAAAACCAGCTTCAGGTTGCCGAGCGGGTTTTTATGCTCGCCGTTTTCGATGATGCCGGAGGGCATGGCGTACACCACGCAGGCCTTGCCAAGGGCGGCCATCCCCAGAGTGACCAGAATCCAGCGGTAGTTGTCGAGGTCCGCATCCATGGCGGCGGATCCCAGGAACCCCGCAATCACAGAAACCAGCACCAGCGCCAGCACCGAGCGGGAAAAGTATTTGCCGCGTTGGTCTTCCGGATAGTTGTCGTTGTAGATTGCGGTGAGAAACGGCACCAGGCTGGTGAGCGCCATGAACGCCAGCACCAGGCACACGGTGTAGGTGGTCAGCGTGTTGGCGAATGCCGCTGCGAACAGCAGCACGCCGCACACGGCGGCGGGAAGCGCGCCCAGTACGGATTTGCGGAACCCCGATTTTGAAGCGTAATGGACGAGAAGCAGGGACACCAGCATGCCGATGAACGGGGCGGAACCGATCAATGCCTTGGACATGTCTCCCGCCTGAAACACGCGGATGGCGATGAACAGCCCAAACGTCTGCGTGCCGGAGGTCAGGATGCCGCGGCACACACCGCGGGCGAGATCGAGACGAAACGTCCGGCGGGTGCGCGTTTCCGCATCCAACCCGGCGCTGGTGTCCTCGGACCAGCGGGCGCGAAATCCGAACAAGGCAACTCCTTACGATGGTGTTGATCGTGATGGAAAGCACTGCGCTTTGGAAATGATGTTCCCAGGGAGGCGGTGTCAATCGGTTGTTTAAAAGACTAAAACACTTCGCGGTTCAATTCAACTTGCCGCGGCAGAGGCCGATGTAGTGGCGGTTGTCCTCGGCGTAGGGCTGGATTTCCAGCGCTTTCTGAAAGCTGTGAATGGCTTCGTTGAGGCGGCCAAGGTGAAACAGGCACATGCCCATTCCGTTCCAGGCCCCGAAGTGATGCGGGATTCTTTCAACCACCTTCCGGCATTCGGCTATGGCTGCTTCGTAGTTTCCTTCCAGGTAAAGCACCGTGGCGAGCTTGTTGTGGGCTTCTGTATACTCGGGAAACTGATCGACCAGGTCCGCAAAGTGAAGGCGGGCCCGCGAAAGTTCTCCCAAATCCATGAAGCGGATGCCTGCATAGAGCTTTCTCTCCGCCGCCTCACCACACTCCTGGTACCAGCGCATCCAGAGGGATTGCGTGGCCTGTTTGCGGATCTTCGGGTCCACTTTTTTCAGGTCGTTCAAAAGCCGTTCGATATCGTTCATAATGCCAATGGAAGAGGGCAGGGCCGGGGCTCGTCGTTGAGTTTCGCCGGCGAATGTGGTCCAATCAAGCCTACTTGATCGCCCCGGTTCAATACAAGCAGGATTTCGCGAAAAACCGGACCCCGGCCCCGGGTGCTCCGGCAAGTGTTATCGATTCCATGAAGAATAAATACGATATACCCCAGGCCGAAATCGTCGCCGTTGGCAACGAATTGCTGAATGGCCTTGTTTCAGACACCAACTCGACCTTCATTTGTGGCCAGTTGCGCATGCACGGATTGCAGGTGGGACGCATTTCCGTCGTAGGCGACGACGCCGACGCGATCCGTTCGGCACTGGACCAGGCTCTTTCACGGGTCGATTTGGTTATCGTGACCGGCGGCCTCGGGGCGACGCACGATGACATCACCAAGGACGTGCTGGCCGATTACTTTGGAACTCCGCTGGTGCGGGACCCGAAAGTGGAGGAGATGATCCGCGTATTCTTTGAAAAGCGGCAAAGGCCGGTTCCCGATGCGGCGCTTCGCCAGGCGGAGGTTCCGAAGGACGGACGTCCGCTGTACAACGACCAGGGCACCGCGCCCGGATTGATGTTCGAGCGCGGAGAGCAGCGCGTCTATGTTCTTCCCGGGGTGCCACGCGAGGCCGAGCACTTGACCCGGCAGTACATTCTTCCCGATGTCGCCCCCGCCGGCAACCTGTGCCTGCAACAACGCATGTTGTGGACCACGGGCCTGGTCGAGTCCGCCCTGTGGGAAATGTTCGGGCCTGTTGACGAGTTGGAGAACCTGGTGCAGGTGGCGTCGTTACCCTCCCACCTCGGTGTGCGCATCCATCTCACCGCTTACGGTGAAAATGTAGAGGAAACCTCCGCCAAAATCGAACAGGCGGAAACGCTTTTGGAGAAGGTCCTTTCCTCATATATCTACGCCCGGGATGAACAAACAATGGAAAGTGTGCTGGGGCAACTTTTGGTCGATCGGGGCGAAACCGTCGCTGTTGCGGAGTCCTGCACAGGCGGATTGATCGGTCATCGTCTGACAAATATTCCCGGCAGTTCCCGTTATTTTTTGCAGGGATGGTTGACGTACAGCAACGAGGCGAAGGTCAAAAGCCTGGGTGTGGATGCCGCCCTGGTGGAACGCCATGGTGCCGTCAGTGAAGAGGTTGCGCGTGCCATGGCGGAAGGAGCCCGCCAATGTGCCGGCACGGACTGGGCGGTGTCGGTGACGGGGATCGCCGGTCCGGATGGCGGTACGGCAACCAAACCCGTGGGTCTCACCTATATCGCCGTCGCGGGTAAAACGCTTACCTCATGTCAGAAATTTGTATTTCCGCAAGACCGCTTGCGAAATAAAGAACGTGCCGCACAAGCCGCATTGAACCTTCTACGTTTGCACTTAATCGGGTTAAAATAATCCCCGAGAATCGGTATTAATTCAGGCGCCCTGCCTGAGGGATGGAAGAGTGTGACGAAGGAAGGGAACGTGACTTTTATACAGTGCCACCAGTGTCAAAAAGAATTTGAAGATGGTTTCCAGATTTGCCCGTACTGCGGTGCTCCGTACGGAGCGAGCGGAGCGCATTACCCCCGTGTGCCCAACTGGATGTTCGGTGCGATCCTTGTTTTGTTTGCGGTGCTTGCGTCGATATTGTTTTATTCGTTGATGACATTTTGATCCGGAGGTTCATCCGGTGCGGGCGCTCATTCGGAAGGGATGGATGAGCACCGCTCCGACGATGAACCCGCCGATGTGTGCGAGCCACGCCACGCCTCCACCGTCCGGTCCGGCCGCCATGTTGTTCAACACCTGCAACCCAATCCACAGCAGCAACAGAAAGATTGCCGGGATGCGCACGATGGTGATGAAGAACCCCAGGAATACCAGCGTCTTTACGCGGGAAAAGGGAAACAGCATCAGGTACGCGCCGAGGATTCCAGAGATGGCTCCGCTGGCACCCACCATGGGAATGGTTGAGTCCAATTCGGCGGAAACATGTGCCGCCGCCGCCAGCGCCCCGCAGGTCAGGTAAAAAAGAACGAACCTCAGTTTTCCCAGCTGGTCTTCAATATTATTGCCGAAGATCCACAGGTACAGCATGTTTCCCGCCAAGTGCCCCAGGCCGGCATGCATGAACATCGATGAAAAAATGTTTGGGTAATTCTCCAGCGGCCGGTTTGTCAACTGGTACGGTACCAGCCCGTATTCGGTTATGAATTGTGTCCCCTCCCGGGCGAGCGACAACTCCCAGAAAAATACCAGAGTATTGGCGGCGATGAGGCCGATGGTGAAGATAGGAAAGGTGCGGGTCGGGTTTTCGTCGTGGAGTGGGATCATGGCGGTTTGAACCGGATGGCCGGATTCCTGTATGCTACGCTTTCAGGGACGATTCAGATACAATGAGAAGGTTCCACCGATTATATGGGAAAACCGCCTTGAGTGAAAGTGAAGACACACCCATACTTCGCCCCGAAAGCGAAGCGCCGAAAGCCAGCGCGCGTCCCGAAGAATCACCCGAGTGGGTGATCGAGGTGTACCGCAGGCAGATGCTGCGTCAGGTAAGCGAAGAGTTGAACGGCATCCTGGGAGAAGGGCGGGAAGCCGACCGCTTCATCGAACCCGTGTTGCTCGACAACAATCCCGTGCGCTTTCGCCAGAGCCTGCACGAGCAGGTGTTCCCCACGCCGCGCGAGATCACCGAGAACCTGCTGGACGTCTCCCCGACCAAGGTTTTCCTGGAAGCCCCTTCGGGCATGGGAAAATCCACCTTCCTGAAAGTGTACCAGGAACGCATGCTGAAAGCGGAAACGCCGGAGGAATACCCCGTGCCGGTGATCTGTGACTTGGCGCGTTTGCCGGACGGGAGCGGGTTCGGGCAGTTTTACCCGATGTTCTACCGCGAGGTGATGGATGTCGTTCTGCGCGAACAGGATGAACAGGAAGACCTTGTCATCAAGGAGGAGCTTCTGGGCCGCACCGTGGAACGGCTGGTGTGGACGGGACAGATTCTGTTTCTGCTGGACGGCTTCGAGCAGATGCTTCCTGAAGACCGCTTCCGGTTTTACATGGATGTGATCGTCGATGGCGACGCGCTTAAGGACAATTTCATTCTGATCGCCACGCGGCCGGTGGGGTTCGGTCCGCTGGCCACGACTTCCATCGTGCGGCGCGGCCAGGACGCAAGTTTCCGGGTCCGCATCCAGCCGGTGGAGGAAAAACAGCGGAAAGGTTTTCTTCCGGAATCGATGTGGAAAGAGAATCTGGGACACCTGGCTTTGTATTTTCCGGAAACACTGCAGGTGCCTTATGTCCTGCACATGGTGAAAGAGGCTGCGTCGGATGAGTCCGCCGGAGTAAGAAACCGCTCGCAGGTGTACCGCTACTGGACCACACAACATTTGAAAAGCCGGTTTCCGAAGAAAGGTAAAGAATGGATTGAAGATGCGTTCCGGCAGTTGGAGCAGGTATCGTATCGCCTGATTAAGGAAGGCAAAAACCAGCGGCAGGAGACGGTGAACACGGGATTCGACAAGGCACTGCTTTCAGACTGCGCCCCCGCGCGCAACGTTTTGCTGGAAGAGGACGATATCCTGCCCGGGTTTGACGGTCTGCTGGCCTGGAACCACAAGCGGTGGGAATTCCGGCATCCTTCGTTGCAGGAATACTTTTCCGGGCGCAAACTGGCCGAACTTCCCGACTGGCGGGACCTGGTGAAAGAACGCTGCCGCGACCCTAAATGGTACGACGTGTTTCAGTTTTTTGGTGGCGAGTTGAAAGAAGGCACCGACGAGTTGATCGACCTGCTCATCGAGCACGGTGCGGTGTTTCTGGCCGGGCAGGTGCTTCCGGAAATCGAAGGCATCTCCGAGTCGCGGCTTCTTCTCGTGAATCAGTTGTTGAAGTACCAGTGCCGGGAGACGTACCCGCAGTTTGCGAAAAACCGTGTGGTGCGTGTGGAACAGGTTGTGGACGCTTACGGCGCGGATTCCCTGCGGCCGGTGCTCGATCGATTGTTGCAACGAGACCGGCGCGATTCCCGCATCTTGTTCAGCGTGCTGGAACTGGTGTGCTCCCTGCACGGCATTGCGTTGGGCGAAGTGGTCGATGCACAGGATTGGGAACGCGTCCGCTTGCTCCCGGAGCTGAAAACGTACTTTGCCGAATCGAAGGACCCCCAAATAGTGGACCGTAATGTGGTCCAGAAGTGGAGTGAGTGTGTGACCGTGCCTGCGGGTCCGTTCATTTACCAGGACGAACGCGACGACGAAGACCGCATCGGCATGCGCGAGTATGCCCTCATGAAATACCCTGTCACCAACGCCCTGTTCCGTCAATTCGATCCCAACTTCGTTCCGCGGTTCCCCGCCTATTCTCTGGACGACGATCAGCCTGCCATCGGCATCAATTATTACGAGGCGACCATGTTCGCCCTGTGGCTCGGCATGCGCCTTCCCACCGAAAAGGAATGGGAGAAGGCGTCCCGCGGACCCAACGGCCTCGATTACCCCTGGGGAGAAGCGATGGGGTATCAGGAGGGGTACTGCAACACCGCCGACTTTGTGGTGGGGCGCACCACGCCGGTGACTCAATACGAGGAGGGGAGCTCTCCCTACGGTTGCTACGACATGGCAGGCAACGTGTGGGAATGGTGCGTGCAGTTTCATTCCTCCAAATTCACCACACAGAAAATCGTGCGTGGCGGCTCCTGGCTGAATTACATGGTGCAGGCCAAATGCACCTTTCGTAACTCTTTCGACCCCGCTGATATTTATCCCGCCGTGGGCTTTCGCTGCACCTCGCTTCCTTTTACCGAAATCGACGAAGAAGACGAGGACGAGGAATGACCGCTCCCTTTCAGGCTCTCTTTACCAAACTTCCCTCCCTGTCCCCCTGATTTCACCCCCCGGGTTGGTTTTAGATTGTAATTCGTACAATACCTTATAAAGCCTGCGCTTCCCCGGACGAGACGCATTTCTTTCTGAATTTTCATCATATAACTTTTAAAGAATAGGCGGTTGACGCCGTTAGGTTATGTGGAAACCCGTCTCGGTAGGCAGGGGAAACCGGGCCCGGTATTCTAATCGACCCATATATCCGTCAATCTATAGAAGTGACCCTTCTACCCATTGACCCTGCGGCCTCTGTTTAATGAACACTGAACTGGCAAAAAAATTACTGGTGATCGATGACGACGCCACGGTATCCGCCCTTGTGGAAGCTTACCTGAAGGAAGCAATCGCACAGGCACAAGTACAAGTTCAAAAAGCCATGTCCGGGGAAGAGGGTGTGCAAAAAGCACTGGCGTGGAAACCGGATCTCATTTTCTGCGACCTGCGCATGCCTGGTCCCGATGGATTTGAAGTCATCCGCCGCATCCGACAGTTCGGATTGCACGCCGTCGCGGTATTGATGTCCGGGTGCGCGGAACAAGAAATCCTGGAACTGACACAGGGGGCGCAAAAAGTGGGAGCGGAGGCGTTTTTACCGAAACCCCTGAAGGCCCATGAGGTCCATTTTTTCGTGAACTATGTTTTGCGGATGCTCACCGTGAGCCGCCAGCTTCAGGACAAAAACCAGCAGTTGGAAAAACAGTTTTGGAGGCAAAGGAATACCAGAAAAAGATCATCGGGATCGGGCGGGGGTTGCAAAATGAAAATAAACGGCTGCAAGCGGATTTGAAGGAAGCCTCCAGGAAGAACCTGCAACTCGAAGCCAAAAACGAACAGATCGAGGCGTTGAATGAGGACCTGATTCGTACCTTCCGCGCTACGGTCAATATGCTGACCAACATCATCGAGCTTCACCAGGCCAGCCACAGAGGGCATCCGCAGAGAGTGGAAAAGATGTCCGATTTTGTTGCGCAAAAACTTCAAATGTCCCCCCACCAGATTCAACACATACGCACCGCGGCCCGCCTGCATGAACTTGGAATCGTAAGCCAGCCCGCCAACGGCAACGGTCATGCAAAAAAGGAAAACCCTTCCGGCCCACCAAGGGTTCACCACACTCATCTGGCTGAGATGCTGTTGCGCCAGTTTCCAGGATTCGATCCGACCGCTCAAATCATCCGCCATTTGTATGAGAACGTGGATGGCTCGGGAATACCGGAAGGACTGAGTGGAGAAATGATCCCTATAGGATCTCGGATTGTTTCCGCCGCCAGTTTCTACGATCATGCACGTGTCAGTCACCCCGGTGAATCCCCCGCTGCTGTCATGAAATTACTGGAAAAGGAGAAGGGGACCCGTTACGATGAAGAGATCGTTTCATTGCTGGGAGAGTTCGTTCACTCCTCTCTTTTTAAAGATATCGACACCATTGAGTGCACCGTTTTTACTCTTCAGGAAGGCATGCAACTGGCGGCGGATTTGTACTCCCGGTCCGGTACCAGCGTGTTGCGCAAGGGAGCCATGATCGACAAAAGCACGTTGAGCAACGTGCTACGGTTCAACAACCTCGATCCCATCGTCAGCACCATTAAAGTCAGAAAAGTTTAGTTTATGGATATTGCGACCTTACTCGGAATTTTCATCGGCATTGGGCTGATCCTGGTGTCCATTCTGCAAAACAGCGGATTGGACCTTTTTGTCAGCGCGCCTTCGGTGATGATTGTTCTCGGAGGCACCTTTGCCGCCACGCTGGTTGCGTATCCGGTCAACGAGCTGTTCCGCATGCTGGGTCATTTTATTCGTGTGTTCATCACCCGCAAGTCGGATTTATATGAATTGATGGACACGATGGTTTCGATCTGCAGTATTGCGCGAAAGGGCGGGGTGCTGGCAATCGAGTCGAAGCTCAACATGATCGAAAACGATTTCCTGAAAAAAGGGCTCCGCCTGACCGTGGACGGCAAGGACGAACATACGGTGGTGACCCTGATGAAGCGGGAGATCAAACAGATCCAGCAGTCGCACAAGGATGGCTGGGAAATCTTGAACGACATGGGTAAATTCGCACCCGCCTTTGGAATGGTGGGGACGCTCATCGGCCTCATTCAGATGCTGGCCTCTCTGGAGGATGTAAGCACCGTGGGCCCGCGCATGGCTGTGGCACTCATCACCACTTTTTACGGTGCGTTGCTGGCCAACCTCGTTTTCCTTCCCATGGCGGTGAAATTGAAACGGCGAAGTGCCGCGGAGACCCTTGAGATGAACCTGGTGCTGGAAGGCATCACTTATATACGCAAGGGAGTCAACCCGCGGTTCATGAAGGAGACTTTGGAAAACTACATCGACAACGCTGCGGGCAAGAAGATCAAGAAAGAAGTGGAAGAAGAAGCGCGCAAAGGTACGCCCAAGAAAGCGGGCGCCGCGAGAGGCCCGGCCCGCCCTCCGGGGCAGGCACCGGGAGCCACCCCCCGGCCCGCAAAGTGAGGTAAGGTTATGGGAACCAAACCCTCCGGTCAACCACCCACCCCCGACCTCCATCTCGACGATGAAGAAGAGGTCATGGAAGAAACCACGGGAGTCGCTCCCTGGGTCATCACCTTCGCCGACATGGTGACCCTGCTCATGGTCTTTTTCATCCTGCTCTATGCCATGGGCTCCATCGAGGAAGAAAAATTCAGACAGATTCGCGAGTCCCTGCGCAGTGCGCTGGGTACGGAGCAGTTGCCGGAATTGGGGACCCGTGAAGGACTGGACGTCATCAAAGACCTGGCCACGGCCCAGATGGACGACCAAACCATTCACGCTGTGGATGAAGTCGGGGCGATGGTGTCGAAAGAGATCAAGGAAATCACTTCCGAGGTGGAAGACTTTATTTACAAAAACAAACTCTCCGGGCAGGTGCAGGTCTCTCAGGGAGAGCGTGGGGCCATCATCACCATTTCGGATGTGGTGCTGTTTCCGCCGGGCAAGGCACGCATGACATATAAAGGACGCGAGACGCTTAAAGACGTGTTCGACCTCCTCAAACAATTCAACTACGATGTCAAGATCGAAGGCCACACCGACGACACGCCGATCCGCACCGACCGCTTTCCCTCGAACTGGGAATTGTCTTCCGGCCGGGCGGCGGAGGTGGCCCGCATGCTCATCGCCGAGGGGTTCCCTCCTGAAAAATTGTCCGTGGAAGGCTTCGCCGAGTACCGCCCAAAAGTCCCTAATACCAGTGCCAAGAACCGCGCTATCAACCGCAGGATTGAAATCGTTTACCAGCGCGGCAGTATCCGTAAACGCATGGTCAACCTGTTGAACCGCTGATCGTGGCCGCCCCGTTCCCCATTCAATCCAAAACCCGTTTTTTGTCAAGCAGTTAGCTTTGACAAGCGGGGACCACTCTGCTACAGTCAGGCATCCTGAGAAATGAGGGTGGACCTTTCGATCTGGGCTTGTGCAGGAACGGGAGAATGGACCGGGAAACCCAGCAACATTGGATGCGACGTGCCCTGGCCCTGGCGGCCCGTGCGGAAGGGCGTACTTCGCCCAACCCTCTGGTTGGTGCTGTGATCGTTCGCGGGGACACCGTGGTGGGAGAGGGTTTTCACCATTGCGCAGGCAAACCCCATGCCGAGATCGAGGCTCTTAAAAAAGCTGGCAACAGGGCACGTGGTGCGGATATGATCGTCACCCTCGAACCCTGTTGCCATCAGGGCAGAACGCCGCCCTGTACGGAAGCGGTGATTGCCGCGGGCATCCGCCGTGTTTTCGTCGGCATGCAGGACCCCAATCCGCTGGTCAAGGGCAAGGGATCGCGTCGGCTCAAAAATGCCGGGATCGAAGTGACTACAGGGATCCTGCGCAAGGAATGCGAGCGGCAGAACGAAGTGTTTGTGAAATACATCCGCACCGGCCTGCCCTTTGTCACACTGAAAGCGGCGGTGTCGCTTGACGGAAAGATCGCCACCAACAGCGGCGACTCGAAATGGATCACCGGACCCGAAGCGCGGAAGGTGGTGCACCAGCTGCGCAACCGCGTCGATGCCATCGTTGCCGGTTCCGGGACCGTGCTAAAGGATGACCCGCAACTGACCACACGTCTCGGCAAACGTGCCGGACGCAACCCCGTCCGCGTGGTGCTGGATTCGCAGGGATTGGTTCCCATGAAGGCGCGGGTGTTTGAGAACACGGACCGCGACCGCGTGATTTATGTCACCACCCGGCTTGCCCCGGTGGCGCGCCTCCGCAAACTGGAGAAAGCGGGCGTTGAGGTATGGACCGAACGCGCGGGGAGGGAAGGCGTGTCGCTCAAACGCGTCATGCGCCGACTGGCGGAGAACGGCCTGACGCATGTGTTGATTGAAGGCGGGTCGCGTTTGAATGCCGCCGCATTGAAAGCCCGCATCGTCGACAAGGTGTTGTTCTTTGTTGCTCCGTTGTTGATCGGTGGCAATGGGGCGGTCAGCGTGATCGGCGGACCGGGCATCCAGAAACTCAAGGACGCCATGCACATCCAGAAACCCACGCTCACACCGGTGGGACGGGACTGGATGGTGGAAGGATATCTGTAATCATGTTTACCGGAATCATCGAAGCGCTGGGCACGGTTTCGCACATTGAACATGGCGCGGAGAAAGCGCGTCTCCTCATCGAGACGCCGGAGAGCTTCCGCGGGTTCGAACTGGGCGAGAGCATCGCCTGCAACGGTGTTTGCCTGACCGTCGCGGAAATCATAGAGACCGGTTTCGCCGTCGATTTGTCCACGGAGACCTTGAGCCGCACCAGCTTCAAACAATCAGTTGAAGGCGCGCGCATCAACCTGGAAAAGGCGCTGACACCAAACAAAAAAATGAGCGGCCATTTTGTGAGCGGCCATGTCGATCAGGTCGGCACCGTTGCCGGTATCGACGAAAACCCCGGCGAAGTGCGCATTCGCTTCGAGCATCCGCCGGAACTCGCGCCGTTCGTCATCGAAAAGGGATCGGCGGCGGTGGACGGCATCAGCCTCACGGTCTTCGATTGCCGCGACAACGGATTTTCGGTTTCGATCATTCCGTTCACGTGGGAACACACCAACCTGAATGAGCGGAAAATCGGGGATGGGGTCAATATCGAATGTGATATGATTGGCAAATACGTATTGAAAGCCTGTGAATCGCTTTTTGGCGGGCCCATCCGGGGCGGCAATTTGACGCAAGAATTCTTGAAACAACATGGATTTGTCTGAAATGAGCAAGGGAAATACTAAAAAAGAAAAGCCGGTATTCAGTTCCATCGAGGACGCCATCGAGGACGTCCGTCAGGGCAAAATGATCGTCATCGTCGATGACGAGGACAGGGAAAACGAAGGCGACCTCATGATTGCGTCCGACTGCGTGACCCCGGAAGCGATCAATTTCATGGCCAAGTTTGGGCGGGGGTTGGTCTGCCTGGCGATGACCGAGGAACGGACCCAGGAGCTGGGTCTGCAAATGATGACGGGCGACAACCAGTCGCGCTTCGAAACGCCGTTCACGGTATCCATCGACGCCAGAAACGGCATTTCCACCGGCATCTCCGCCGCCGATCGGGCGCACACCATCAAGGTGGCGATGGACCCGAAGACGCGGCCGTACGATTTGGTCATTCCCGGCCACATCTTTCCCCTGCGCGCGCGCGAAGGCGGCGTTCTGGTGCGTGCCGGGCAGACGGAAGGTTCTGTGGACATGGCGCGGCTGGCGGGACTCACTCCTTCCGGCGTCATCTGCGAGATCATGAATGACGACGGCACCATGGCGCGCGTGCCGGAGCTCACCAAATTCTGCAAAAAGCACGACCTCAAGATGATCACCATCAAGGACCTGATGGAGTACCGGTTGAACAGCGAGACGCTCGTCGAGGAAGTGGCGTCCACTCTGCTTCCCACCGAGTTCGGTGAGTTCCAGGCGGTGGCGTTCCGCAACAAACTCATCGACCAGGTGCACATCGCGCTTATCAAGGGCGATATCCAGGAAGATGAGCCGACGCTGGTGCGGGTGCATTCACAGTGCCTCACCGGCGATGTATTCGGTTCGTTCCGTTGCGATTGTGGTGAGCAGTTGTCGAAAGCGCTGGAGATGATCGAAAAGGAGGGCCGTGGCGTTCTGCTTTATCTCTATCAGGAAGGCCGCGGCATCGGCATCCTCAATAAGCTGAAAGCCTACGCTTTGCAGGACGAAGGGCAGGACACCGTGGAGGCCAACGCGTCGTTGGGATTCAAACCCGACCTGCGCGACTACGGCATTGGTGCGCAGATTCTGCGGGCGCTGGGACTGGGCAAGATCCGCATCATGAGCAACAATCCGAGGAAGATTGTCGGGCTGGAGGCGTATGGGCTGGAGATGGTCGAACGCGTGCCGATCGAGGTGCAACCCAACAAGCAGAACATCCGTTACCTCAAGACCAAGCAGATGAAGATGGGTCATCTGATCAAAAACGTATTTTAAGGATCGAGCATGCCGAACGTGTTGGAAGGAAATCTCAACGGAGCGGGCCACAAGTACGGGATCGTGGTCAGCCGGTTCAACGATTTCATCACCGGCCGCTTGATGGACGGTGCGGTGGACGGACTGGTGCGCCACGGTGTGCAGGATGGAGACATTGATGTGCTCCGCGTGCCCGGCGCTTTTGAAATCCCCATGGGCGCACGCAAGCTCGTGGCCCGCAATAAGTACGACGGGGTGATCTGCCTGGGTGCCGTGATCCGCGGCGCCACACCCCATTTCGATTTTGTCGCCGGCGAAGCCAGCAAGGGCGTCGGCGCACTGGCAATGGAAGCGGATATCCCCGTACTCTTTGGGGTGCTGACCACCAACACCATCGAGCAAGCGGTGGAACGTGCCGGCGTTAAAAGTGGCAATAAAGGGTGGGAGACTGCCGTTGCCGCCATCGAAATGGTCAACCTTTACCGGCAATTGTAAGATGGGCAAACGACGCTATTCGCGCGAACTGGTAGTGAAATTTCTCTACCTCGTGGACATGAACGAAGGCCCGGTGGCCGAGCAGCTCGAACAGTTCTGGGAACGCAACACCTGCCAGCCTGAAATCAAGCAATATGCCGAAGACCTGCTCAATACCATCTTCAGCAACAAAAAAGCAATCGACACCCTGCTGGAAAAATACAGCGATAACTGGACGTTGTCCCGCATGGCTGTGATCGACCGCAACCTTCTGCGGCTTGCCACCTGTGAAATCCTGTATGGCAATTCGGTGCCCCCCAAGGTCGCGATCGACGAGGCGGTGGAAATCGCGAAAAAATACGGTAGTGAAGACTCGCCCAATTTTATCAATGGTATACTGGATAGAGTCCTCAAGGAAAAATCAACCGTTGCCGAAATCACCAGTGAACGGTGATGACGTCCAGGTACCTCTATGAAATTTCTGATACTGTCCGATCTGCACAGCAATCTCGAATCGCTCAACGCATTCACCCGTCTCAGCAAAAAAATCCCGCATGACAAAATAGTCTGTTTGGGGGACCTGGTGGGCTACAACGCCAACCCGAACGAAATTGTGGACTGGGTGCGCGAGAACGCGGACCTGGCTCTTGCCGGCAACCATGATTACGCCGTGGTCGAAAAGACGGATACCAGCTACTTCAATCCCCATGCGCTCAAGGCCTGTGAATGGACCCGCGAAGCGTTGACCATGGACAATTTCAAATACCTGCAAACGCTTCCGGCGATCGAGAAAAAATACCGCATCACCTGGGCCCATTCATCCCCCTACGAACCGGAGGAGTGGCATTACATCACCAACCCCTACGACGGGGTGGAAAACTTCCCCGCGTTCGACACCCAGCTCTGCTTTGTCGGCCACACCCACCGGCCGCTGATCCTGAAACAGGAGCCGGACGGCAACATCGAGGCCGGACTTTCCGATGTGTACCAACTGGAACCCGACAGTCGTTACATCATCAATGTGGGCAGTCTGGGTCAACCTCGAGATGGTAATCCGCAGGCGTCTTTTGTGTCGTACGATACCGAAACCAAAACCGTCGAATTCCATCGTTTTGACTACGAGGTGGAGTCCACTCAGGAAAAAATTCACGAAGAAGGCCTTCCCACTTTCCTTGCCGACCGCCTGGCCGCAGGTGTCTGAAAATCCGCAAGTTATAGCCTTGACCCGTTTTACCGATGGTGGTATAGTCAAAACGTCAATAAATTGAAGGGTTTAAATGACACCCTTCAGCGGTAGGATCTTTCCGGCACCTAGTGCCATCATCAACCCCTCTGCGAGTGGGAATACAGGCCATGGCAAGGCAAACCTTTGTGATGGGGAGACTTGGAAAAGTTCTCCAGATTGCGGCGGTGGTGTGCCTCATGATCGTGTGGTTACCCGGCCCGGCGCTGTCCAAACCCAGCGCCGCTTCGCCCGCCAACAGTCTTTACGACAACGCCAAGAAAGCCTATTACCAGTTGCTGGAAAACGCCCAGCGGGTACCCAACCGGGACGATTGGGTTTCTGTCATTCGCCTGTTTGAAAAGGTGCTGGTCACATACCCGCAGACCGAACTGGCTTACAAGGCCGCGTTCACAGTCGGTCGCCTGTATCAAAAGCTGGGTAAAAAGCTGGATTCCGAATCCGATCTCAGGGAGGCGGGTCGGTACTACTCCCTGTTGCTCAAGGAGTATCCTGAAGGCCACTTGAATGACGACAGCCTGTTTCATCTTGCCGATCTTGATATGTACCGGAAGGATTACCAAGGTGCCCGGGAACGCCTGCAAAGCCTCCTGAAGATGTACCCGGAAGGCGACAGGGTGGAGGCTTCGCGCAAGGAATTGAAGCGGCTGGTGCGTTTGCTCACCAAGGCTCCGACAACGGAAAAAACTCCCAATGACCCGGTCGAAGTCAGCAACAAGGACTCACTCACCCCCGAAAAACCGGAAAACCTGGTCCCGGCGCTCGAAACGGTCGAGACGGAAAAGAACAAGCATGTGCCCCTGGTGGTGGTCGATGCCGGACATGGGGGTAAGGATCATGGCGCCATCGGCCATCATGGCTTGAAGGAAAAAGAGGTCAACCTCAATATTTCAAAAGAGGTTGCGGCGATCCTGACCAAGCGTTACAAGTTTCGCGTGGTGCTGACTCGTGACGACGACCGTTTCATCGAGCTTGCGGACCGGGGTAAGATTGCCAACCAGAAAAACGCGGACCTGTTTGTCTCGATTCACGCCAACGCCGCACCGCACAAGGCTGCCCAAGGGATCGAAACCTACTACCTGGGGAGCGGCTCTACAGAGCAGGCGCGGGAAACCGCTGCCCGTGAAAACGGCAACCTGATTTATTCCGTTGCCGACGACGAAGTCCAGCAGATCCTCGCGAGCCTCATCAGTACTACCAAGATCAACGATTCCTCCAGGCTGGCATCCAAGGTGCAGAAAATTCTTCACGGCAACATGGTTAAACGCTACCGGGATGTGCATGATCTCGGTGTGAAGGAAGGTCCCTTTTTCGTCCTTCATGACACCAACATGCCCAGTATTCTGGTGGAGGTGGGATTTGTCACCAACCAGAGAGAAGAAAAAAGGCTGGGATCGAAAGCCTATCAGAAGGCACTGGCAGAAGCCATCGCTCATGGCATCTACGAGTTTCTGAAAGAAAAAGCCCCTTCCATTTAAGAGGCGACCATGCTCCCCCACGTCGCCATCGTCGGTCGTGCCAACGTCGGCAAATCCACCCTCTTCAACCGCATCACCCGTAGTCGGTCCGCAATTGTGTATGATATGCCGGGGGTCACCCGTGACCGCATGTACAGTCAGGCCGAGTGGAACGGAAAGTCGTTTATGGTGATAGATACCGGCGGGATCGACCTGGCCGGGGACAACTCCATCGAGTTGCAGGTTCGGGAGCAGGGAGAACTGGCGATTCGGGAAGCCGACGTCATTATCTTTGTGGTGGACGGTCAGCAGGGGGTTTTACCGCAGGATCAGGAAGTGGTCGAACTCCTGCGACGATCGGGAAAACCATTGTTTCTTGCGGTCAATAAAATCGACGATCCCGTGCATGAGGTTAGAATCACCGATTTTTATGAACTGGGTGTAAGATTCACCATTCCGATTTCATCCGAGCATGATATAGGTATTTCCGATTTAATGGATAGGGTGACCGAAAAAATGGCCCTTCCCGTGGAAGAACCGGATATCGAATCTTCAGAAACGGGTGCCATCCGGGTGGCGATCGTGGGCAAACCCAACGCAGGAAAGTCTTCTATTATCAATAGACTTTTGAACTCCGACCGCTGCATCGTATCCGAAATACCCGGTACCACACGCGACACGGTGGATCTTCCTCTTGAGTACGAGGGAAATTCTTTTGTTTTAATGGATACGGCGGGCATTCGACGCAAGGGAAAAACCAGAAAAGTCGTTGAAAAATTTAGCGTAATAATGGCATTGAAAGCACTCGAACGGTGCGATGTGGCTGTGCTGGTGATCGATGGCGCGGAGGGGGTTTCGGAACAGGATGCGACCATTGCGGGTTACGCATTTGAGCGTGGAAAGGCTCTTTTGCTGGCTGTAAACAAGTGGGACCTGGTGATGGAGAAGGAGCTTGAAAAGGACGAGATTGAGACCCGTGTTAGATTGAAATTGAAATTTGTCGAATTTGCTCCTATGATAAAAGTGTCGGCTAAAAGCGGATTCGGAATTCCTAACTTTTTTGGGCAGGTGCGGACGGTCTTTGATGAGTTCTCCCGAAAAATTCCTACGGGACGTCTCAATGACTGTATTCAAAGGGCAATCCAGAAAAACCCAATGAGCACGTACAGGGGTAAATTTCTCAAAATTTATTACGCCACGCAGGTACGCAGTTGCCCACCGACGTTTGAATGCTTTGTCAATTTCCCGGAAGGCGTTCACTTTTCTTACCAGCGTTACCTGATCAACAGCCTGAGAAAGGCTTTCGGCTTCTCGGGAACCCCGGTGCGAATGTTGTTTTCGTCCCGTCACCAGGATGAGTAGGGTCTGTAGAATGAGTTTTACCGTACAAAAGGGCTACAATTTTCGTATCCTCGAAACGGATGATTTCGGCCGTATCTGCTTCGGCTGCCCGCCGGGGGTGGTAAAAGATTTTTCCCAGCGCGAAGAAAGCCTGCCTTCCAAGTATGTTCTTCCGCTGCGTACATTTGTGAATGGTACCAATCGCTTCGATTTCGAATTCATCCTTTACACCTACCTGTTCATAAAACCTGGAAGGCAGAAGGTTTCCATTTTCTGCACCGAGGACCAGAAGAACCGCTTCAAGGCAATTTTTGAAGAAACCCTCTTCGGCCCGAATTTTTACAACCTGCTTAAGGCGGAATTCCACAGGTTTGGCAGGGTGCACCGGTTCTCAGGCGAGGAAAAGGAATACTTCCTCCGGTTCATCGAAAAGCTTTCCAGGAATAAAAAACTGTGGAACACATTTGAAAGCCAGCTTGCCAAGCACGTCCCCGATAAGGACATGCACGCGCGTCTGGCCGACATCATAGGCACCCTGCTGGAAAACGAACGCTGGCTGGCCTCCAAGAAAATCAAAAATATGGAGCAGGCATTTGCCCAGCACTACGCGCGCTGCGCCCAGTTGAAAATTGAAATGGAGTTGTTCGCTCTGGCCAAGGAAGAAGACCGCGAGGCGTTTCTTGAAAACGTGGCGGACTTCCATGTATTCGACAGTACGGGTGTGGTGGAAGTGAAGGGAGATGTGGACAAGCGCAAAAAACTCAAAATCCACCAGGTTCGCCCCTCGGAGTTTGAGGTGTACCAGAACAACATCCTGCGGTGCCGGTTCGATATCGTCAACCTGGACCGTCACTCCGTTCCGACCCGAATTGAAAGAGCTGAAAAACCCTTCATGGGGGTGACATTTCTCGGTGTGGGTTCCGGTTTCACCCATAAGCGTCACAACAGTTGCATGATTGCCTGGTCGGAGGGAAAGGGCATCATGGTCGATGCCTTCAGCGACAACGACCGCGCCATCGTGCAGAACGGAATCTCCGGGGAAGATGTGCCTTACATGTTCCTGACGCACATTCATTCCGACCACGATGCGGGATTCATCGAAAAAATTCTTTCCGGACAGCGTCTCAAGGTTCTGAGCAGCCGCATTATTTTTGAAAGTTTTCTGCGGAAGATCCAGGCGGTCACCCTGTTTCCGGCCGAAGTGCTGGAAAACCTGGTGGACTTCATCGAACTCGAGCCTTACAAAAAGACCAAGCTTTCCGGTTTCAAGCGCACATTCATCGAATTCGATTACGCGTTTCACTCCATCCCCACCGGTCGCTTCAAATTGATCTACAAGGATGAAAATGGCAAAACCCGGACCATCGCCCATTCCGGCGACACCAAATACGATCGGGATCTGGTGAACTCCTGGTATGAGCATGGCCACCTGTCCCCGGACCGGCGGGAGCAGATTCTTGGATTCCTTTGGGATGCGGACCTCATCATGCATGATGTGGGAGGCGGTCCCATCCACACCGATTTTGAATCGCTCCTGCACCTGGATCCGGAGTTCGCGCGTAAAGTGATATTGGTTCACCACGACAGGGAACCCCCGGAACATCCCTACATGCGCTCCGCACACGAGGGCCAGACCGAGGTGCTGATCAAGGGACAGACGATTCCGGTCAAACCCAAGGTGGAGGACCTCAAGCATGCAGGTCTGTTTCGCAACACACCGGAAAAGGAACTGGAAGACATCATCCAGCATTCGCAGGTATTGGAATTCCAGGCGAACGACGTGGTGTTTGCCAAAGGGGATGTAGGCGATTCCTTTTATATCATCCTGGATGGGTTTGCGGAGATCATCCTGAACAAGCGAAAATCCATCATCTATGAAAAAGGCATGTTTTTCGGCGAACTTGCCATTTCCACCGAAAACCCGCGCCGCCGGGCAACGGTGAAGGCCATGTCCCGGTTGATCTTGGTCCAGGTACCAAAAGAATACTACTCCCGGGTCAAGATGCCGAAGATCACTGACGATTTCTACAAACTCGGCAACTTCTTCAACAGTTCAATCCGGCCAGGCCTGGTGGCTTCGCTGGGTGAAGGGGACCTGGTGCAGTGGAGCAAGAATGAAAAGATATTTGAAAAGGGCATGCGCAAGGGAGATGTGTTTGTCATCCTTTCCGGACAGGTCCAGATTCCCACCGAAAGAAACGGGGAGTCCGAAGGCGTGTTTCTTTCCAGCGGTGATGTCCTGGGTGAAATCACCTCGCAGGAACGTTCCATTCAAAAACTCCTTTGTGGCACGGATATGCCTAAAACTTCCAATGCCTTGGCGGCGAGCGAGCGGGTTTCCGCCGTGCGCCTCAAATCCCAGCAGTTGAGTAAAATCTTCAAATCCTATCCCTCCTTCTTTGGCACGGTTTATCAGCGCATGAAAAAACTGCAAACTGTGCTATGCTAAGACCCTTGAAAGCTTAAGGGACAGTCTCTAAAATAGCCGCAAACTCGCGTTCATTGCAGGATTGGGTTCCGCCTGAGTCCTGGTGGAAGCCCGTGCTCCAGCAGATGATGATAAGGGGGGAGCTATGAAGCCGTACAGTCCTGAAAACATCCGCAATGTTGGATTCATCGGGCATGGAGGGGCAGGCAAGACTTCCATCCTTGAAAGCATTCTTTACCTCACCGGCGTTTCCGACAGGCTGGGCAAAGTCGGCGACAATTCCTCGGTCATGGACTTCGATCCCGACGAAGTCAAACGCGGGCACTCCATCAGCGCCTCGCTTTCCTTCTGCGAATACCAGAAACACAAACTGAACCTGCTGGACACTCCGGGTTCCAACAATTTTGTCACCGACACACCGGGTTGCATCCGCGTGGTCGACGGAGTCGTGGTGGTCCTTTCCGCCGAGGCGGGGGTGCAGTATTACACTGAAAAAACCTGGCAATGGGCGGATCAGCAGGGCCTCCAGAAAATAATCTTCATCAACAAAATGGACAGCGACAAAGCCAACCTCAAAGCCGCCCTGGATGGCGCCAAGAAAAAATTCAAGATCAATCCCATGCTCTTACAGGTCCCGGTCGGCTCGGGAAGTTCCTTTGAGGGTGTGGTTGATTTGATTGAAAACAAATATTACAAATACGAAAAAGGCGGCAAAGGAGTGGGCGAAGCCACGGAGGTGCCCGCGGAGCTGGCGGACGAGGTGGAAACCAGCCGCGCGGAGCTGGTCGAGGTGGTAGCGGAGGCTGACGACGATCTCATCGAGACATATTTGGAAAAGGGGGAGCTGTCGGACGAGGAATTTCACACCGGGCTGCAGGTGGGAATCCAGAAGGGACAGCTTGTACCGGTACTCCTGGGAGCGGGGGCGATGGGTATCGGTACCGACCGCCTGCTGGATGCCATGCTCGAATACCTGCCCTCGCCGGACAAGCGTCCCCCAATGAAAGCACGGGCCCTGAAGGACGACAAGGAAGTGGAAGTGAAACCCGACCCCGGGGGGGGCCTGGCGGCACTGGTGTTCAAAACCATCGTCGACCCCTACGCGGGCAAACTGACCCTGTTCCGTGTGTATTCCGGGACGCTGAAGGGGGACAGCAGTGTACACAATGCCACGCAGGGAAATTCGGAAAAATTGAGCCAGCTCCTGACCCTTCAGGGGAAGAAACAGGTGCCGGTGACGGAGGTGCCTGCGGGGGACATCGCGGTTGTGGCCAAGCTGAAATCGACCACCACCAACGACACCCTAACCCTTGCCGATGCCGGTGTGAAGTTCGAGCCCATTGAGTTCCCCAAGCCGGTTCTGGCGCGGGCCATGATACCCAAGACACGCGCCGATGAGGAAAAAATCAGCAATGCCCTGGCACGGCTGGTGGAGGAGGACCCCGCTCTCAATGTCGAGCGGGATCCGCAGACGCACCAGCTGCTGGTTTCAGGTCTGGGGCAGGAGCACCTGGATGTGGTCATTGAGCGCCTCAAGCGCCGTTTCAGCGTGGACGTGGACACGAAACCTCCCAAAGTGCCCTACCGGGAAACCATTCGCGGAAAAACAAAGGTGCAGGGCAAACACAAGAAACAAAGCGGTGGACGGGGCCAGTTCGGTGACTGCTGGCTGGAGATCATGCCATTGCCGCGTGGGCGCGGATTCGAATTCGAAAATAAAATCGTCGGCGGTGCCATCCCGAAAACTTATATCCCGGCCGTGGAAAAGGGAGTGCAGGAGGCGATGGAGCACGGGACGGTGGCCAATTACCCCATGGTTGATGTGAAGGTCGTCCTCTACGACGGGTCCTACCATGATGTTGACTCGTCGGAAATGGCGTTTAAAATTGCCGGGTCGATCGGTTTCAAAAAAGGCGTCAAGGACTGCAAACCGATCCTGCTGGAACCCATCATGACCATGGAGGTCAACGTGCCCAGTGAGTGCGTGGGTGACGTGATGGGGGACCTCAATTCCAAACGTGGAAAAATTCTGGGTGTGGATGCGAGCGACGAAGATCAGACAATCCGCGCACACGTGCCGATGGCGTCTATCCTCAATTATGCCCCGGAATTGCGCGCGTTGACAGGGGGCCGCGGGGTGTTTGTGATGGAGTTTGATCATTATGACGTGGTACCGGAACACCTGACTGCCAAAATCGTGGAAGAAACCCGGGCGGAAGCGGAAGCTTCCCATTGATGTTCACCTGAATCATACCGAGGCCCCTTTGCCCAACTCTCCCGAAATCGGAACCGTGGTCAAGGCCGACCTGGTCGAAAAGGTTTATGACAAGGTCGGCTTCACCCGTAAAGAGGCCGCTCAGGCGGTCGAGGTGGTGTTCGAAGAAATCAAAAACGCGTTGGTCCGTGGTGAGGACGTCCGCATTGTTGGTTTTGCCAGTTTCAATCTGCGCGACAAGAAAGCCCGCAAAGCGAGAAACCCCAGCACCGGAGAGCCCATCGTCATTCAACCCCGGCGGGTCCTTTCTTTCAAGCCCAGTAAACAATTATTGCAATCCACCAACCGTGAATCTGATGAGTCTAAAACTCCCTGATAAACTTTTTTTCAAGATTGGCGAGGTTGCAGAAATCGCTGGTGTCGAGCAGCATGTTCTGCGCTATTGGGAAGACGAGTTCGAAGAATTGAAACCGGATAAAAACCGCTCCGGCCAGCGCCTGTACCAGAAAAAAGATATTGAGCGCATCCTCGAAATCAAACAACTCCTCTACCATGACAAGTACACCATTGCGGGGGCGAAGCAGCGGCTCAAACATCGCCGTAAGGGGGCTTCCCAACTCGATTTCGGGTTCGACCGCAGTGCTTTCGTCGATCTCAAGAACCGAATTCAGCAAGAGTTGGAATCGCTTCTCGAAATACTTGAAAAAAAATAAACATTCCGCGGTTGGAAGGGGCCACGGGGAATTTTGGATCGTGGCCGTCAATTTATCCCTTCCTTCCACCAGCCTGATTGTTCTGGGAACCGGCTTTGTTATTACCGCGATGCTGTGCCTTGCTTCCTTGGGATGGGGGCAGGAGGTGCCTGAGGAATCTTCCGAAATGGTCGTTCTCCAACCGATTGAAGTCACTGCCACGCGTACGAAAAAATCCCCCGACGACATCCCCAACAGCCTGCGCCTGATCGATCGTGGTGCCTGGCAAAATCATCAACCAGGTGCAACCTTGGAGGAGTTTGGGGTGGGCGCGCCCGGTGTGTTTTTCCAGAACCGATTCAATTTCGCTCAGGATTTGCGCATCGCCATCCGCGGTTTCGGTGCTCGGTCGCCGTTCGGCGTTCGAGGAATCCAGGTTCGTGTGGACGGAATCCCGCAGACCCTTCCCGACGGGCAGACCCAGTTGGATTCCATCGACACATCTCTCATCCAGAGAATGGAGGTTCTTCGGGGACCTTCGGCTTCCCTGTTCGGCAATGCCTCCGGAGGCATGATCTCCATGACCACACGCGAACCCCAATCTAACGGACTGGAACTGGCCCCGCGTCAGGTTTTCGGTTCGTTCGGGTACTCCAAAACAGAGATGTGGGCCGGCAGGCGGGAAGCTGATTTTGATTACGGGGTGTTCGCATCGCGGCTGGGTCAGACCGGCTGGCGCCGTCACAGCAGGATGGAGAACCTGTTTGCTCAGTTAAAGGTCAACCTGTATGGAGGGTCGGATTCTGACTGGATGGTGCTTTTCCGCAAATTTTACTCGCCGCTCACGGAAGACCCCGGCGGGTTGACCCTTCAGCAGGCTGAGGCCAATCCCCGTCAGGGCGCTCCGCGCAACTTGTTGTTCAACGCCGGAGAGGAGGTGGACCAAGAACAACTGGCCGTGCGCTACCGAAAATTGCCCACAGCGCAGGACGAATGGACCGTCACCGCACATCTGCTTCGCCGCGATTTTGAAAACCGCCTCCCTTTCACCTCCGGGGGGCGTGTGCGGTTCGATCGCTGGGTGGGTGGATTGGCCGTGCAATGGCAAAACGACCGAAAGGTTGCGGACCGGGCCAACCGTTTTTTGGCCGGGATCGATTACGGCATCCAGAACGATGACCGCCAGCGGTTTGATAACAACAATGGCAGGCAAGGGGCACTGACTTTTGACCAGGTTGAGCGCGTCCAGAGCGTTGGACCGTTTTTCCGCAATGAATGGAAGATGTCGGAGAAATGGGACATCGTGGTTGGTGGGCGCTGGGACTGGTTGCACTATCGTGTGGACGATAAATTTGGGGGCGACGGCGACCAGTCCGGTTCCCAGACCCTTTCCCAGGGGAGTGGGACTGCGGGTGTGGTGTATCACTTGGCTGACCGGCACCAGGTTTACGCCAATGTGGCTTCCGTGTTTGAAGCGCCGACCACCACGGAACTCATCAACAATCCGTCCGGTGCAGGTGGTTTCAATCCCAACCTCCAGTCGCAGACCTCCCTCAGCCAGGAGTTGGGTCTGCGCGGCAAGCCCGCAGACTGGGAGTATGAGGTGGCGGTGTTTTACATCCGTTCGTGGGACGAGATCACACCATTCGAACTACCTGCGTTTCCCGGCCGGACGTTTTTCCGGAACGCCGGGAAGTCCCGGCGCCTGGGACTGGAGACGCGGTTGGCGACGCCGATGTGGCACGGTCTTCAGGCAGAAGCGGCTTATACGTATTCGGATTTCGAGTTTGAGGAGTTCGTGGCCAACAATGTCAGCCTGGAGGGCAAGACCTTTCCCGGCGTCCCCGTACACCACTGGGAAGGGCGGGTCAGTTATACTCATCCATCCGGAACCTTCGGCCAGGTCCGGGTGCAAAGGGTCGGGCGGGTTTTCGCCGACAACGCAAACACCTCTTCGAACGCCGGTTACAGTCTGGGTCAACTGCTGTTGGGATGGGAAGGGAAGTGGGAGTGTATTGAGGCCTCCCTGTTTGCCGGGGTCAATAATCTGTTCGACGACCGCTACAATGCAAACGTCCGCATCAACGCCGCCTTCGGTCGATTTTTCGAACCCGGCCCGCCGATCAACGTGTTTGGGGGTCTGCGACTCCGTATTCTCCCGTTTTAAAACGCGATTTTAATCTGCTTGTATTGCCGAACCTGCCTCAGGTAAACTGAGTGCATGAGATGCCTTCCTCCCACCGGGATAATCAAATTGCTGGCGGCGTTTCTGTTCACCTGCCTCCTCACACTGCCTGTCTGGGCCAGCCACTTGGATTCGGAGGGGGGCGAACCAACCCGAAAACGGCCCCTCTACGAATTCAAAGGCGATTATCGCGGCGAGATCAATGAACTGAAGGAAAAGTTCCAGTCCGCTTTTGGGTATGTGCTGATGGACCTGGACCGCGGCTGGACGTCGGATGAAATTCGAAAACTCCATGAAGCCTTTGACCTGTTACCGGATATTTTTCACCGGATTCCCGGCCTGAAGGGTTTTTACCGTGTCAATCAGCTGCAGGCCGGAAAGCAGGCGATGGTTCCGGGAGAGGTGTTCGCTGCCACGTTCCCTCCATTGACCACCATTTACCGTCAGGCCGCGAAACATCATCTGGTGATGGTTGCGGATGAACAGCCGCGGATCGAGTTTTATAACGACCTGTTTTACCTGGACAAGAAAGTGTTTCAAAACATTGTCCATCATGAAATGGGGCATATCTTTGATCTTTTTCACGAATTTCCCAGCCTTCAGCCAGACTGGCTGACGCTTGCGGGATTCCGCATCCACAACATGCCCGCACTGGATGCCAAACCGGGAAGCGATTTCATTTATACTCTGCTGAACGATCCCGACACCATTCGTTACGCGCCCGTGTCCGACCTCCAGCATCCCATCCATTCCCGCGAAAACGCGATGGAGGATTTCGCCAATTCCGTGGCCGGGTATATCCATTACCCGTATTTTCGTTACACCAATCCCGGGCGTTACCGCTTCATGAAGGAAAAGGTATTTCTTGGTAAGGAATATTTTTCGGAACGGCCAGGTTCTTATGCGGAATTGATCGAAGGGGATTTTCAGAAGGCTGTCGATAAGGAAGACTGGCAGGGGGTATTGGATATTCTGCAGGAAGCGGCGAGGACCATCCACCCCGAAGCGGATCAAAAATTAATGCAAGTATTGAAAAAAGCACTGGAAACACCCCGCCCTCGCGACGTCGATCACAAGCTGGTGGCAGCAAGTTGTTTCCTTCAATCGCCCGATGCCCTGGTTCTTCGACAGGAGATGTGGGCTGATCAGCGCATCGAACCGGAAACTATCCTCAAGTTTCCACGTTGCGGCGGCATGCAGAAAAAAATATTCCAGGAGCAGTTGTCGAAAACGCCTGTGATGAACCTCTACTTTTACCTGGAGGACAAGGAAGCTTGGATTCAGTTTCTGGATCCAACCCTTTTGGTGGCGCAGGCGCGGGGATTTGAGACCTCATACAAATGGAGGCTGTTGCTCGCTCAGGGACGCCAATGGCGGCTTGCGGCAAGCGGCCAGACGGAATACATGACGGATCCCGACGGTTCGGTTCGGGTCAGCCTTAAAAAATCGACCTTGCGCGGTCCGGACTTTCAGTTTCCCACCGAGCGGATGGCGCGGATTGAAGTGTGGGCCGAGCGCAAGCATCCGAAGTTTCCGAAGGTTTTTTCATCCGAGGTGAATACAATCCAGGTAGTGGCAAAACCGTGGTTCGATTATTTCGGCCCCACCCCGCCCAGTACCCATGTGGTCTATCCGCCCCTTGTGGGCAAGTATGTGGAGCCCGTCAGGTAAGGTTCCTGCAAAGCCGAACAGCCATGTTCAGGTTGGCATATTGCGACGGCCATACCTTCACCCCATCCTCGTACTGGACAACAAGCGCGGCTGATTCCTTTACGTCTTCCGTCCATGTGACTCCGGCGGACCCGGGCTCGAAAACGGCGTCGAGGTAGATGTCGTCGCCGTACTTGTCTTTGTTTGTTTTGTCCAATTCCAGCAGGCTGAAGGCCTCGTCTTCGTAAGGAAACCGCCAGTCGTCAAAGCCCCCGAATTTTTCAAGATTCACAATTTGCATGTATTCGTGGCCGCGAAACCAGTTCTGCCACTTTTTCGTGTCCTGAAACGAATCGGTTTTTTTCCACATCAGCTGAAGTTTGTTGTCGGTGATGGTACCGTTTCCATTGTCAACGAAGCGGGCCTGCTCGGTCATTTTGGATACTTTCAGTAATTAAATTTAAAGGTATTTGTTCATCACCAGGAGTTTGATTTCCGTCATTTCCTCAATGGTGTACTTGATGCCTTCACGTCCGAAACCCGAATCTTTCACGCCGCCATACGGCATGTTGTCCACGCGGAAGGTGGGCACGTCGTTGAGCACGACCCCTCCGACATGGAGTTGATTGAAGGCACGCATGGAGAGGTCCAGGTGATTGGTGAATACCCCCGCCTGCAACCCAAAATCCGAATCGTTGATGGTATCGAGGGCTTCCTGAAAGTCCCTGTAGGGCTCGACTACAAGAAGTGGGCCAAATGCCTCTTCGCAAACGACCTTCTTGTCGCGCTTGACGTTGGTGAGGATGGTCGGATCAAAGAAGGCGCCATCGCGCTTGCCACCGGTGACCAGTTTTGCTCCGTCATCCAATGCCTCTTTCACCCAGGATTCAATGCGCTCGGAGTTGCCGGTATCGATCATGGGCCCGAAAGTGGTGGATTCGTCTAGCGGGTCGCCTTTTTTCAGTTTTTGGGTTTCGGAAGCCAGTTTGTCGATGAAGGAGTCGAACACCGATTCATGGACGTAGGTACGTTGAACGGATATGCATACCTGTCCTGAAAACGAGAAGGCGCCGAAGCAGACTCGTTTGGCTGCGAAATCGAGATCGGCATCCGGTTCGACAATAACTCCGGCGTTTCCGCCCAGTTCCAGGATGACGCGCTTTTTGCCTGCACGCTTTTTGATGTCCCAACCAATGGGAGGACTCCCGGTGAAGGAAACGAGTTGCAGGCGCGGGTCTTCAACCAGCGCGGTGGCGTCCCGGCTTTTGCACGGGACCACACTGAATACACCTTCCGGCGCATCGGTATCGAGAATCACTTCACCCAGCAACAGGGCTGTGAGCGGGGTGGATGAGGCTGGTTTCAGTACAATGGGATTGCCCACTGCCAGTGCCGGGGCCACTTTGTGCGACACCAGGTTGAGAGGGAAATTGAATGGCGATATGCCGGAAATGGCTCCCAAGGGAAAACGCCGGGTGATGCCGGTTTTATCTTTCGCTGGCTCGGTGACATCCAGGTTCAACACCTCGCCATGAATCCGGGTTGCCTCTTCCGCTGCAATACGAAATGTGGAGATGGAACGGTCTACTTCGGCACGGGAGTAAACCAGCGGTTTTCCGGACTCCATCGCAAGGGTCCGGGAAAATTCTTCTTTGCGTTTTTCGATGCCTTCCGCCACCTGATTGCAGATGTTCCTGCGCATGTATGACGGGAGATTGCGGGTGGTCTGGAAGGTTTCAACGGCCAGCCCGATGGCCCGATCGATTTCCTGGGGGGTGGCCAACGAAACATCCGCAATGACTTCCTGGGTATATGGATTGGTCACGGGAACCGTTTCCACGGCCCCGGTCCATTTTTTACCTATTAAAAATCATGTTTTTGGTCATGGTTTTCCATCCTGATGATCAATGGCTATGATTCTATATTCTATTAAAAATTCCGGATTTTGGAAAGATGTGTAAATCCGTTGTGGAAAAGGGCTCAGGCAGGGGGAGCGGTGCGGGGCAGGGCGGGTTCCCGCGATCCCGGGGAGGCGGCCTGGGTGGAAGTGTCCGGCAGTTCGATTATGAAAACCGTGCCCTTCGGGTTGTTGTCGGCCACCTGAATGCTTCCGTTATGTTCGTTTATGATGCGCGTGACGATGGCTAGGCCCAAACCGGTGCCACGTTTTTTGGTGGTGAAATGGGGCAAGAACAACTTGTCGCGGTCGGACGGGTTGATACCCTTGCCGTCATCCGAAAAATGAACCTGGATTGTGCCGGACCGTTTGTCCTTTCGCGTGGCGATCCGCAGGGTGCCGCCGGTATCAATGGCGTCCAGCGCGTTGTCAAAAAGGTTAATAAATACGCGACGGATCTGCTCCGGGTCGATGTTGAGAAGCGAAATTCCCGGATCAAATTCCTTGGCCACGTGTGGTTTTTTGTATGGGTTTTGTACAGTTTGTGAACGTCGTCGATAATCTGGTGGATGGATGCCGGACGGGGTCGGGGAGTGGGCATACGCGAAAACCTTAAAAATTCATTCAGCAGGTCCTTCATGCCTTCCACCTCCTGCGTGATGATGCGGATGCTCTCGTCAAATACCTTGGCAAAGGACTTCTTGTCTTCGTAATATTTTTTACGAAGGCGCTGTGTGTTGAGTTGAATCGGTGTCAGCGGATTCTTGATCTCATGTGCAATGCCCTGCGCCACTTCCTGCCAGGCGGAAATTTTTTGCGCCTTGATAAGTTGCGTCACATCTTCAAACACAAGAAGGATCCCCAGGTATTTTCCCGAACTGTCACGCATGAATTTGATGTTCACCAAAAAGGTGCGGGTGCTGTCACCGACGGTCAATTCCAGTTTTTTCTCAAAGGATTCCTGCTGGCTCACATCGATTTGCTTAATGGTGTTGCGGATGGCATCTCGAAAAACCGGGTCAAACGCTTCTTTATAACTCCGGCCATAAACCTTGCGATCGCCCATTTTAAGGAGGCGTTTTGCTCCTTTATTGATTGTGGTGATGATGCCTGTTTTATCAATGGAAACCACCCCCGCACCGATATTTTCGAGAATGGTTTCCGTGTAGTAACGGCGACGCTCCAGTTCGATATTCGTGTCGCTCAGGTTTTTGTGTACCCGGTCGATCTTGACACGGCTCTGTTTTAATTCCTCGGTCATGCTGTTGAACGAATTGACCAGCATGCCAATTTCGTCGTTGGTGGCGACATCCACTTTGAAGTTGAGGTCGCCCTCGGCAATGCGCCGTGTTCCCTGTGCCAGTTCCTGAATGGGCACCGTAATACCCCTCGCCATGTAAAACCCAAGCCAGATGGCGGAAAACAGGATCAACAGTGTCATCAAGATGAAAGTGACAAAATAATTCGCACTGACCGGTAGCTTGAGAAAACTCTGCTTTTTATACTCTTCGAATGCATTACGGATACTTTCGATTTTGAAAAGCGTGCTTTGTGGAATTTTTGAAAGGGTCAGAATGTAACCCCAAATGGCTGGCTTGTCCTCCAGACGCTGAATGAGGGGAGTGATCACCACCATATAATTGCCCTTGGTGAACGAGCGGGGCTCGGTGATGGTTTCATTGGCCATGCTTTCCTGAATCAGGTCTGAGTAATCCTTGTTTGTATAAGTTTCGGGCATGGAACGGCTGGCGTAGGAAACAACCACGCGGCCCTCGTGGTCGTAAATGATTATTCCCCCCAGCTGATATTCTTCAACTTTCATTTCCGTAAGCCGCCTCAACTGGTCGCGCCGGTCTTCCAGATAGAGTTGGTTGTTGGTGATGAATTGCTCCAGTTTTTTAGCGTAAAACAGGTTGGTTTTTTCCACGTGGGAATAGTATTCCCGCGCGACTTCCATGGACTGCTGAAGGGATTGTTCCACCTGGACACTGAACCAGGTTCCAATGCTGTAACTGAACAATTTGCTCGCTACGAAAAATAATAGAACCGAAGGTACAAGCGCCAGGGTTAAAAAGGCAAGAATCAGTTTTGTCTGGAACTTCGCCCCGATCATAAGGCTTTTACGTTCGTTGTACAGCTTCGTCAGGTTGCGCGCAATCAACGTCACCAACAGGACCAGGAGGATGATTATGACGTTGAAAAGAAGAAGGACTGGGATGTTGTCCGAAATGGTGGCGTTTTGCTGACGCAGGTAGGAAAACTCAAAATAGGACAACAGGCCAAGCGCAAGGATGATCAGCGCCAAATTGCGGCGGGCCCGATTTTTTTTCCTTCGAAGCTGGTCTTCGGTGAGGTGGGAATCGTAAGGATTATTTGCTAAAGGCTCGAACGGCATTATTCAATCCCCCGCCGTGCGTCCCGGAAGGGCTCCGAAGAGGTTGAGTCGCATCCGCGGGGAATCCTTTGTTGGGTTCCACTTGGATCAGACTGGATTCAGTCCACGAAGTTTCGAAATCGTGGATCGGTACAAAAAACAACAACCAGTTGAAGGGGAACCAGAGGCCGTCATCGTTGATCATCTCCGCCTTAACGCGGACATAATACCATTCATCGGGATCGAGAAGGTATATCGAGGACAGGGGGATATCCTTCAATGTCATCATCAATTCCCGGCACAAATCTGCCTTGCGGGTTACCACCTTACGTTCCATATTGTCACCCTGCGAAGAAAACTCGTAGGTTTTTTTGAGGGTATCGTACTGTACCGTATGGGTGATGGTTTTTTGGCTGATCACTTCGTCCGGGTAAAAGCTCAAATGACGCCGAAGCTCGACTTTATAATGGAATGTCAATGGGACACCGCTGTGCAGGGCTTCCATCATTTTGTCTGTAAAAGCATCGTGAAGCGTGCCATCCATCAGAATCTGTTCATGATCCGAGCGAAGAGTCACATTCGACAGAACCGGATTGGCCCACGCCGGAATCACCATGAAGCCGATGCAAAGCAAAATGAAAATGCCCTGCCGGATGCATCCTGAAACAGTTTGTGCCAACAATTTAATAGTTGTCCTTAAAATGGATCGCTAATTCTATAAAGGAATTTGAAGCAGGGGGGATTCAGAAAGTGACAGGTAAGCCAGCGATTAATTTCCCCCAGTCGTAATATATCTTAAAGGATTTTAAAAAGATGTAAATATTTACAAAATTTGAATTTATATTGGAATTGAAGGTCTGGAATCAGGTCATGGAAAGAGGGTGCCGGGCGGGAAATCGAGCCCCATTTCAGGGCTTTGAATTTGAATGGGTTTTTGAAGGACATCCGGCTTAAGGGCTGAACGTTGGGAGATCAGCTTTTTTTTAGCAGGTCGCGAAGCTCGTAAAGCTTCTCCAGAGCCTGGCGCGGGGTCAAGTCATCCAAATCTAGCCGTTTGATCATTTGGATCAGGGGGGGAGGCACTTCCCCGAACAGTCCAAGCTGCTGGGGACCGGTTTCGGGCGGTTGGGGTTGCGCCAATTTTGGAGTTCCAACCTCATCGTACTCGCTGTTTTCGAGATTGAACAGCACTTCGTTGGCGCGCTGCAGTACCTGCTCCGGCAGGCCGGCGAGGCGCGCGACGTGGATTCCATAACTTTTGTCCGCGCCTCCGGGAACAATCTTTCTCAGAAAAATGATTTGGTCATTCCACTCCTTGATCTGCACGTTGTAATTTTTGACGCTGTGGAACAACCTTTCGAGCTCGGTGAGTTCGTGATAGTGAGTGGCGAATAATGTTTTGGCACCGATATGGCCGGGGCCCTGCAAAAACTCCACGATGGCCCAGGCGATGCTGATGCCGTCGAAGGTGCTTGTGCCACGGCCGATTTCATCAAGAACGATCAGGCTTCTGCGCGTGGCGTTGTTGAGAATGTTTGCAGTTTCGTTCATCTCCACCATGAACGTGGACTGTCCCTTTTGCAGATGGTCCTGTGCGCCGACCCGGGAAAATATTCGGTCCACCAGTCCGATCTCCGCTTCCTCCGCAGGAACGAAGCAACCGATCTGAGCCATAAGAACGATCAGCGCCACCTGGCGCAGGTAGGTCGATTTGCCCGCCATGTTGGGTCCGGTGATGATAGCGACCTGATGTTCATCACAATCGAGATGGGTATCATTTGGGATAAAGGGTTGGTTGGGATCGATTAACTCGACCAGCGGATGGCGTCCGTTTTGAATGCGAAGCGCGTCGCCATCGTCCATCTGCGGACGACAATAGTTTTGCTGGTGGGCAATTTGCGCAAAACCGAGAAGGGCGTCGAGTTCTCCAATCCGTTTCGCCATCGCCTGTATACGTGCGCCCTCGGCAGCAACAGACTGCCGAACCTCATGAAACAGCCTTTGTTCAATGATCTGCACTTTTTCTTCGGCACCGGTGATTTCGGATTCATATTGTTTGAGTTCCGGTGAGATGAAGCGTTCGGCATTGACCAAAGATTGTTTGCGGATGTAGTCGTCGGGTACGCGGTCGAGGTTTTTCTTTGTAACTTCCAGATAGTAGCCATAAATCTTGTTGTAACCGACTTTGAGCTGCGGAATACCGGTGCGTTCTTTTTCCCGGGCCTCCAGGTTGGCGATGGCCTGGTTGCTGTCTTTCATAATGGATTTCAACCGGTCCAGCTCCTGGTCGCAGCCGGGTTTAATGAGTCCGCCGTCCTTGATATTGAGTGGCGGGTCGTCCTCGATCTGTTCGTCGATCCCCTGATACAAGTTATCAAGATTATCCCACCCATCGCGGATGGCACTCATGGCAGGCAGGGGGCATCGACCGATCATCTCTTGAATTTCCGGAAGTGCTCGAAGGGAATTTTTTAGCGCGATCAGGTCACGCGGCGTGCATGTTGCCATGGAAATTTTTCCGAGGAGGCGTTCCAGATCGAAAATGTGTTTCAAGCGTTCGCGCAGGTCGTTTCTTTCCAGCAAGTGCTCGCGGTAGTGGCCGACCAGATCGAGGCGCTGTTCAATGGCTTCCAGCCGGATAAGCGGTTTCAAGATCCATTCCCTCAACCGCCGGGCCCCCAAAGGAGTGCAGGTGGCGTCAAGGTGCCCCAGGAGGGAGTGCTTGCGCTGGCCGTCGCTCGATTGCACCAGTTCCAGGCTGTTGATGGTGGACTGATCCAGCATCATGGAGTCTTGCGTGCTGAAAGTGGATAACGAGGTGATGTGCTGGAGCGCGGACTTTTGCGTTTCTTTCAGGTACTGGACCAGGGCGCCTGCAGCGCTCACAGCCGCGGGCCAGGCTTCGCACCCGAAGCCGTCCAGCGTTTTGGTTTTGAACTGTTCGACCAATATGCGGTGCGCCTGACTGTGGTGGAACATCCAGTCCTCCACCGGCTGGATGAAATAGCCCGTGCCGGAGAGCGCCGGGGGACCCGCTCCGTTGCCGTTTGCCGTGTTTTCCGGAATCAGGATTTCCTTGGGATCAAGTTTGGCCAACTCATCCTGAAGTAAATTCTCTGCAGAGGGGGGAAGCTCCGTAACCTTGAAGAGGCCCGTTGACATGTCCAGTGCCGCAAGGCCCGTCTGTTCCTTGCCAAAATAAAGTGAAACCAAAAAGTGATGGCTTTTAGGATCGAGAAGGTTGTCATCCAAAACCGTTCCGGGTGTGATGACGCGCACGACCTCCCGGCGTACCAGTCCTTTCGTCTGCTTCGGGTCTTCCATCTGCTCGCAGATGGCGATGGTCTTTCCACTCTTCACGAGTCGGCTGATATACATATTGGCGGAGTGATGCGGAACTCCGCACATGGGAATGGCATTCGGTTTGTTCTTGTTGCGGGAGGTGAGGGCGATATCAAGTAGTTTCGACGCATCCTTCGCGTCCTCGTTGAACATCTCGTAAAAATCGCCCATGCGAAAAAACAGGATGGCGTCTGGAAACTCCTTTTTGATGCTCTGGTACTGCTGCATCATGGGAGTGTCGTCGTCCAACAGGTTCTGCTTATTGGCGTTTTTGGCCATGACCGGATTCGTCTAAATTTTGAGTTCCTGAAAAACGGGGTACAGTCGTTGAAATGTGGCTTCGATGTGTTCCGGATGCACCTTGGTATCGGCGAGGACAGGCATGAAGTTGGTGTCGCCGGTCCACCGAGGTACGATGTGGCAATGGATGTGTTCCTCAAACCCCGCTCCGCCGCTTTTGCCAATATTGTATCCGATGTTGAAACCGTCCGGGTGGTACGAATCGCGCAAAATCTTCATCGACTTCTGCGTGAGCAGGCCGATCTCCGCCAACTCCTCCGGGCTCAGATCCGTCAGGCAGGACAGGTGGCGGTAGGGCGACACCATGAGGTGCCCATTTGAATACGGGTAAATATTGATGATGACAAAACTGAATTCACCTCGGAACAGCAGCTTGCGTCCCATGTCGTCATTTGCCTGCGGACCGGTGCAGAAAATGCATTCCTTGGTTTTGTCGGATTTGATGTAATTCATGCGCCAGGGGGCCCAGAGGTTTTCCATATTCACTCTCCCGGCGGATGGCCGGAAATTCAGAAATTGCTGGTTCCGGAAGGTTGCCGGCCGGGGAAAATGTGGCCAAAAATTTCCTGCGTTTTGGACTTCATGAAACTTGCGTCCTTCCGGGACGTTTCGTGGTCGTAACCCATCAGGTGCAGTATGCCGTGAATGAGGAGGAGGATCAACTCCTCTTGCAGGGACAGATGGTGGTCATGTGCCTGCCGGTCCGCCGTCTCGACAGAGAGAACGACATCGCCCAGCAGGCGGTCGCCGGTTTCGTTGACAGCGTCCTCATCCTGTGGGAACGAAAGCACATCCGTGGCCTGGTCCTTGTCGCGGTACTGGAGGTTGAGCTCGTGGATTCGGGCATCGTCCGTCAGCAGGATACTGAGTTCCTCGTTCTCCAGATCCAGAGCACTTAACACGCGCCGCGCTTCTTTTTTAATCCAGCGAATATCGATTTTGTGGACCGATTGGTCGTTTTTTACAAGGACGGGCATGGCGTCATTTTATCAGGATGGGTGGAACCGGGGGAACGGGTGTCTTGAAGGGAATACGGGTTTTCATTCAGAAGGTGGTGGTTCTTCGCTTTCGGCCCGGTCGTAGGCACCGATGATTTTCTTCACCAGTTCGTGCCGCACCACATCTTTTTGACCGAATTGGATCAGGTCGATGCCGTTGACGTCCTGCAAAATTCCTCTTGCGTGTATGAGACCGGACTGCACGCCGCGTGGCAGGTCCACCTGGGTGATGTCGCCGGTGACGACCATTTTCGAGCGGAAACCCAGCCGGGTGAGGAACATCTTCATCTGTTCGCGGGTCGAGTTCTGTGCCTCGTCGAGGATGATGAACGAGTCGTTCAGCGTGCGTCCACGCATATAGGCGAGGGGGGCGATTTCGATGTACCCCTCGGCAATCATCTGCTGAACCTGGTTGAACTCGACCATCTCGTAGAGCGCATCATAAAGCGGCATCAGGTAAGGCTGGATTTTCTCAGCGATGTCTCCCGGCAGAAACCCCAGCTTCTCTCCCGCTTCCACTGCGGGACGGGTGAGGATGATGCGCCGGAACTGCCGTTTCAAAAATCCCTCCACCGCCATGGCAACGGCGAGGTACGTTTTACCCGTACCGGCGGGGCCGATGGCGAGCACGATATCGTGCTGGCGGATGGCCTGGATCATTTTGCGCTGGGTGTTGCCCTTGGGGGTGATGAATCCCTTTTTGGGAGATACGGGAATGCGTTCACCGAACAGGCCTTTTAGGTCGACTTCCGGGTCTTCTGCCATGAGGCGGATGGCAAACTTGATGTCACCATTGACCAGACGTTGGCCCGCGGCCAGCATATCGTGCAGTTGCACGAGCAGGCGCTCGACCGCTTCCACCTCATTGGGTTCACCACTGATTCGTATCTGGTTTTCCCGGGTGGTGATGCGGACGTTGAATTTTTTTTCGATCTGTTTGAGGTTGGTGTCCTGGGTGCCGAATATTTCAGGAATGTATTCCGTGCTTTCGAGTAGCAATTCCCTGGAGGCGGTGTGGTTCAAGCGAAGGCGACCTTTATCAAATGGACCTTGAATCCATTATATGGAGATTGGTTGCGGATGTCAAAGCATACCGAATCCAGTAAATGACTATTTTTAAATGAGTTGGAACGCCTAGCCAAGGCCTGGAGAAGGTCAGGTACGGTATCGTTGACTGCCATTGATCAGGCTCAGGAATTCGCCGCGCGTACTGGGATTGGTTTTGAAGTAACCCAGCATGGAGCTCGTCGTGGTGTACGAATTTTGTTTTTCCACGCCGCGCATGGACATGCACAGATGAAGAGCTTCGATAACCACCGCGACGCCCTTCGGTTTGAGCACGCGTTGGATGCAGTCGGCGATTTGAGTGGTCAGCCTTTCCTGCACCTGCAACCGGCGGCTGAATGCGTCCACCACACGGGGGATTTTACTGAGACCAATGATTTTTCCATCCGGCAAATAGGCCACGTGTGCCTTACCAAAGAAAGGAAGCATGTGATGTTCGCAAAGACTGAACATGTCGATGTCCTTGACGATCACCATCTCATCGGTGTTGGCATCGGTGAACAGGGCATCGTTCACCAGTTCGTCGATATTGACCCAGTAGCCGCCGGTCAGAAACTTGAGGGAACGGGACACCCGTTCGGGGGTATTTTTCAGGCCTTCGCGCGAGGGGTCTTCTCCCAGCTCGAGCAAAAGCTTTTCAATCAACTCTTTCACTGACTTGTCCTCTGTAAGTTACGAAGTTGCGCGGAGATTCGTACAACTTGATTTGGTGAAGCAACCCGCCGCCGATTTTCGGTTCCAGCACCTCCCAGAACTTGATAGCCAGATTTTCGGCAGTGGGGATGACCCCTTGCAAAAACTCCACGTCCATGTTGAGGTTTTTATGATCAACCTTGTCGATGATCTCCTCGGTGACGAGCTTTTTGAGGAACTTGAGATCCAGAACCATTCCGGTTTCTGGGTCGACGTCCCCCTTGACGGTCACTTCCATGGTGTAATTGTGTCCGTGACCGTTGGGGTTATTGCAAAGGCCAAACACCTGGGCGTTTTTTTCGTCAGAAAAGGTTGGGTTGAACAGCCGGTGACTGGCGCAAAATTCTACTTTTCGTGTTATATAAATCATGGGTTTTCTTCCATTCATGTTATTGGAGGGGGGCCGGATTGTCAATGGAATTCAGGGTTTAAAGCTTTTTGACGGGGTAATATGCATCGCCTGTCCGGGAAAAAAATCGTGGTGGTCCGCACCGGTGCGCTGGGCGACGTGTTGATGACTTTGCCCTTGTTGCAGGCGGTGCATTCTGTACAACCCGAATGCCTCCATGTGGTGGTCGAAGCCCGGCAGAAAGCCCTGATGGAAGGCTTTGACTGCATTGACCGGGCTTTCGCCGCCGACGACCTGCAATGGTGGCGGGTGTATGGTGATGACACCGATAGCCTGCCTCTGCGTTTCCTTTCTGATTACGATTGCGTGGTGGCTCTCATTCAGGATCACGGCGGTACCGTGGCCGACCGGCTTCGTCAACGCCTCCCAGGTGAAGTGATCTTCCGCCCGCCATTCCCTCACCGTCCGGACAAGCATGTCAGCGGGTATTACCTGGAAACGCTTTTAGGGCTGCCGTCACCCTTCTCATGGCCCCCGGGCTGGAAGGCTCCGGATGAGGAGGTCCGGGAGGCAAAACGGGTTTTAGCTTGCCTTTCATCGTCACCTCGAATCTGTGTACTTCAACCCGGAAGCGGCGGGGTTTCTAAAAACTGGCCGCTCAAGCGGTTCCGTGAACAGGCGGATTGGCTGAATTCGCAAGGAATGCTACCGGTGTTCCTGCTGGGGCCCGCGGAAGTGGCCATCTCCGAAACCGTGCATGCGTTTTGTCGGGAACGCAGGTTCCCGGTCTGGGAAAATCTTTCCCTGACCCGTTGCGCGGCCTTGCTTTGCCAATCCGAAGGGTTTCTGGGCAACGATGCAGGGGTGACTCACCTGGCTGCCGCGCTGGGATTGCCCACCCTGGCCGTGTTTGTCAAAACGGAACCGAAAATGTGGCGTCCATTGGGAGCGCACACAGGGGTAGTCGATATTCGTAAAACCAGTGAGGCGGACCAAGACGGTGCCGGCGAAGTCAGTAGGGAACTGGGCCGGCTGCTTTCCATTCGCACCCGCCACTGAGGAAGGTCATTTCAGGTATTTCCGTTTGTTGTCCGTTGTGTAAAACCCGGAGCCGTACAGGTGAAAGGTTCCGCCCCCCACGCATTTATGAAGCGGTCCGCCACATTTTTCGCATTTTTCGAGAGGCGGGTCGTCTGCTTTTTGCAGGGCTTCCGTTTTATCTTTGCACTTTTCACATTCGTATTCGTAAATGGGCATGAATTGGCCTCCTGCTTATTCGGGACGGGCAGGGTGTCGCTGCAGTTCCACCCGGCTTCATGGTTGTTGCCAGAAGATGGGCTTGGTGCCTTCCTGTTCCCGGAAAATGTCCAGAGTTTTTGGAATGTTCTCCTTGACCTCGTCCAGATTGAACACTTTTTGTGGCAGGGTCAGTCCGAATTCCTGCTCCCATATCCCTACCATTATACCGATCCGGTCGCTCAATATCTGGAGAATAATAAATCGTGTGATGCCGAATTTCTCCTGCACCGCCTTCGGCATCATGAAGGTTCCGTTCTGGTTGACCTCGCCGAAACGCATGACGGCGAGACCCCGGTCGACTTCCTTGAAGCCCAATGAGGCGATATATTCTTTGAGTTCCGGCGGCATGAAGTCGCGCGGCCAGGCCACGATACCGTGCTTTTCAAAGTTCTGGTAAAGGACGTACGGCCGCGGCTCGTCCTGCGCCTGGGCTGTTGAAGGGGATAAAACCGCAAAAACCAGGGTCCAGATAAGAAGGCCGCCTGCCCACAGGCGGGAGGCTGGGTTGGATCGGGATCGTTGCATGCTTTACCCCCTTTCAGGGCCTTCAGGATAGAATTTCCGTCTGACTGAAAAAATAGGAAATCTCAAAGGCTGCATTTTCGGGTGAATCGGAACCGTGCACGGAGTTCTTTTCAATGTCCACGGCGAACTCCTTGCGGATGGTGCCGTCGGCGGCATCCTTGGGATTGGTCGCACCCATCAATTCCCGCCAGCCGGTGATGGCGTTGTCTTTTTCCAGTACCAGCAGGACGACGGGACCACCGGCAGACATATAGGTGGTCAGGTCTTTAAAAAAGGGACGCTCCTTGTGAACGTGGTAAAACCCTTCGGCCTGCTCCAGGGTCAGTCTGGCCCGTTTCATGGCGGCGATGCGGAACCCTTTGGATTCGATGCGCTCCAGGATTTTGCCAATCAGGTTGCGTTCTACAGCGTCAGGCTTGATGATAGCAAACGTTCTTTCCATTGATACTCCGGTTCTTCTAGGTGAATGAGTTGACGGGGAATTTGGATATCAGGGAAAAAAAAAGGTATTGGGGAGCCCCAAATACCTTTCCTTTTATGAAACCAATACAGGTTTAAGGATGTTCAGCGCTGAACCACTCCCACCCGTTTGATCACGAAGCGATCTTCCAGATTGTCGATCCATTTCATCTGGATGGCATTGTGCTTGGCGACGTCTCTGCAGATGTAAACGCAGATTTCGCAAGACTTACAGCGGTCCACCGAAACGTAGGCGGATTTGTCTTCCTCGCTGTAGTTGATGCAGTTGGCTTCGGGACAATAAGTCGTGCACAGGTGGCAATTGGTTTCTGCGCATTTATCCTTATCTACCTCTGCAATATAGTACATGCTTGTTCAATCTCCAATTCAAAAAGTTACCTTAGACGGCAACCGGTTTCTCTTTGGCATCAGCATGAACACCCCATTTGTTGTCCACCGCGAACTGGTATGCGGCTTTGATGGTGTCCATGTTCGCCTGAAGCAGCTTCTGCTTTTTGGCGAACTTCTTCTCGATGACGCTGTCCAGAGAGGCGGTACCACCGGAAGTAACGATACCTTTACCGATGAAACGATCCTTTACGGATGCCTCAATCGAGTCCATGTCCGGCATGCCAAAAATGGCGGATATGGCGCCGCACATGGCCATGTTGGTGGCCAGGTCGGTCCCCGCAATATCATTGGCGAGTTCGGTCGCCGGCAGATAATAGATGTTCGCTTTTTTATCTGCCAACTCCTTCTCCTCATCGGGAATGAGTTTGAGCGGCTCTTTGTTGTTGATCAGGATGATGCCGTTCTCTTTCAGGCCCGTGTAAAAAGGCATGGTGTACGACTTACCCAGCGTGATGACCTGAGCGCTAAAGATCATCAGTACGTTGGGGAAGACGATTTCCCCGATTTCAAATATCTCATCGTTGGAGATCCGCACATAACTTTCAACCGGAGCATTGCGTTTTTCGGAACCGAAAAAGGGGACGAGGGAACTGTACCCTTTACCGATTACAACCGCGTTGCTCAGGATGTGAGATGCGGTGACGACGCCCTGACCTCCAATACCGGCCATGCGGACGTTATAACGTTTGACTTCTTGTGGCATGGATTGAAAACCTCCTCATTATTTTTTAGCAGCTTTGGCTTTTCTTTTCTTTCTTTTCGAGGTCGGTGATGTACGCCTTGGCTTCGTCCGTCATTTCCTCGTGGAAACCATAGCGTTCTTTTTCGACATCGAAGGCATCCTGCATGACTTCCGGAGTGGGAATGGCGTACTCGATGTTGCAGGAGGTGTAGGCCTGAATATAGGTCGGGCCGATTTCGCGCGCGATCAGGATGGCGCGACGAACGGTGCGAACCACGCGGGCCGGGTTGGTCGGCGCGATGCGTGCGATGTAAGCACAGTTCGAAACCCGGGCCAGCCCCAGAGCGTCGATCTTGCCGGTTTTCTTGCCGCGCGGGGCCATCTTCAGAATCTGGCCCTGCATGGTCATACCGCTTTCCTGTCCACCGGTGTTGCCGTAAACTTCGTTGTCCAGCATGATGGTGGTGAATTTTTCCTGACGGAACCAGGAATGCATGAGGGCCTGGAAGCCGATATCGATCAGACCACCGTCACCGGCCATAACAATGACGTCTTTATACTGATCCGGATAAAGAATTTCCAAGCCGCGTTTCAGGCCGGATGCCACGGAGTTGGTGTCACCGTAGTTACCGTAGATGAACGGAATGTTTGCCTGGGAAATAGCAAGACGGCCGCAACCTGCGGTACCGACGTTGATGGTGTGCTCAGGATTCGGCAATGCCAGCATGGTGAGACGGATGAAAAGGGTCATCGCGCAACCCGCACACATCGGATGCTCTTCCAGAAGTTCCTTGAACTTCCCCATTTCGCTAACCTTCACCTCACGACCATACTGACCGTACTTGACGAGGTCGCGGTATTCAACGGGGAGAAGATCTTCAAAACCAGGAGACGGTTTAACGGTTTCGAGAGACATAATTGATTTACCTTTCTATATATATTTAAGAAAGTTTTATTAAGTTCTATTCAGACCCTCAGCCTGCAAGGGTTGACGCGTCTTTTAAAAGGAATTTCGGGGCCAAAGTCCCAAAAAACTAAGCCTACACGATTCGTACGGCTAACGCAACATCAGTGTTACAGGCGATCAACCGTACCTTTGCGGGCCGCATCCAGCCACTCGAGGATCATCTCGGTCGGCATGGTCATGCCGCCATAAACCCGAGGCCCAGAGGCAATTTCGGCTTCACAATTGCCATACAGTGTGGAGCAGACTTCCTTGTGCAGCCAGCCCGCCTGGTTGAATTCCGGAATCAGAATTCGCTTGGCGTTCTTAACGGCCTCAATGATTTCCCGGCCGGGCCACGGGCGAATGGTCTTGACTTTGACCAGACCCACCTTGCGACCGGCTTCACCTTCCTGACGAACGGCTTCGCGCGACTGGGAAACAGCGGAACCGGAAGCAATGAGGAACTCTTCGGCGTCCGGGTTTACGACTTCAATCAGGTCGCCCAGGTATTTACGCCAATGCCGGGCGGAACGCTCGACAGCGGCGAAAACTTCCTGCTGCCAGCTGGCGTGCATGTGGTAGCTGATGAAGTTGGATTTCTGAATGGGAGCATCGCGGGACAACCGGGCCGGCGGGTTTTCATTGTCCATGGCCGGTACGGCCGAACGCCAGCCGATGCGAGGCGGCAGTTTGTATTCCTGCGAAGGCATCGACACCTTGCCGCGAGCGTGGGTGACGAAAAAACCGTCAACCGATACCACCGCGGGAAGAGTCACATCCACTTCTTCGGACACCATGAACGCCGCCAGGGAATAGTCAAAGAAGTCCTGCTGATTTTCAGCATGGGCGTGGAGGATGCCGGTGTTCAACAAAAATGAAATCTCGATGTTGTCCGGCTGAATGGCCAGAGGGGTGTTGATGACACGGCACATGTTCAGCAGAACCAGAGGAGTCCGCGCACCCGGCCAGGAAGCGATCGCTTCCATGCCGCGCATGAGTCCCGGACCGGAAGTCGCCGTCAGGGAACGCACACCGGCCCTCGAAGAACCGCCGATGGCCGTCATGACCCCGATCTCCTCTTCCGCACGGTAATAGTCTTTGAGGTAGCCCTCGTCATAGAGGTAACCGACCTGCTGCATGGTTTCACTCTGCGGGGTGATAGGATAGGAGATGGCGATGTCTACATTGGCCCGGCGAATGGCCTCGCGGGCCGCCTCACTCCCGGTGATGAACTCGGTTTCACGGGGCGCTTCTCTCAACAACCACACCGGGTCGACCACTTTTTGCAAGTCGCCTTTAGGGACCCATTCTTCTTTTTTCTGGGTTGCAGTTTGCTCGGTCATAACGACTCCTCAACGCAATGATGTTTATTCCAAATGTTGAATATACTTAGCTTTAAAGCTATTATTTAGTATTTAATAGGGCAACTGGAAGAGGGATTCTGTTCCAGGGAAGATCAGAACAACCTGATTTGCGGTGTTCAAATTACCATGTTTGCCCCTCTAATACAATTTAATTGAAGGTTTTCAATTAAATTTTGTACAGGTTTGAAAAAAACTCCGCACACACCGGATTTCACTCTGGATGGGGGGTGTTTCGAGAAATAATTTACCTCAATAAATTCAACTATTTGAATTAAATTCAGGAGGGAGGAAGGTGTTTCCGGAGCGACAGGCTCTGCGCCAGTTTGCAGGGTTTTTTAGGACCAGAGGTGAATTTTTGTCCCTTCAGGCCGTCCCCGGGGCTCAACCCTTTTGTTCCTGCTTCGAATGGATTTCATTCAGATGGGCGAACGCTTTCTCGAGGAACTCGTTTACAGCCTTGTCATTTCTGAACTTGAGCGTGGTTTTGGCCAGGTCGGTATCGTGATACAGTTCGTAACGCAGGGTTTCGCCATCCTGAAACTTGACCACGTCTACAGTCCACTCCAGTTGGGTGATGTCCTCTGTGGGGAAGTTCACCGCTGTGACCCCCAAATTCCCAATGCGGTAAACAAACTGAATACTGCCGTTTCCGCTCGGCTCCGTACGAGTGAGCACGAGGTTTTCCTCGGTCAGCATAAGGGAAAGGCTCCTGTTAGCGGTTCTTTATGGTTTGCAGGCGGTTTTCTGCAACAAAAACCTGTGTTAGGATAGGCTTCCGGCTGGCCGGAAACTCCAGAGTACCCAACATACCAGACATGAAGCCTTCAGGTAAAGGCTTCATCTTTTTGGAAATACAAATTAACACAATCCTTTTCTCCTCAGAGACATCTTAATCCGGAAACTTAATTGATTTGATAATGGTCTATGGAACCTATTGAACTGAACGACCCAGCAGAGATCCAGCAATTCCTGAGTAAAGTCCGGCTTACGGGCAAGGGCTTCACCTCCGATGCACTCCTGGGGGACGTGTTTGAGGCCGGGCTTGACTACCCCGACTTTTTAAAGGCGGAAGGGGAGGACCCGGAGGCGAGTTACGATGGCAAGTCTCCGGCCTGGGCCAAATACCATGTCCGTCAGGGCAAACGGGTCTTTATGGTGTACGGTGCCGCGGGCCGCGAACGCCGCTCCCATTTTTCTGAGACCCCTTGATTTAATATTCCATCCGGGTCCCCTGTCGGGATAAACACCGGATTTGAGAGCGAACTTATGAAATTCGATAAGGAAACGCAGGAACGCATTCTCCGCGTTGCGGCCGACCGAAACCAGGGAAAGGACATGGAAGAGGTGGACGAAAGTATCGCCTACATCATGGACATGCACCCGGAGTTCGACCAGGCCTGGGAAATGGGTGAGATGGCAGTGTACCCGCAGGAGATCGAAGGCAAGGTGGTCAATCCTTTCGTCCACACCGTCCTGCACGTCATCGTGGACCAGCAGATCCGCGACGAAGCGCCGGACTTCGTGGCCCAGGCCTACAAGGACCTGGTGGATATGGGCATCGACCAGCATGAGGTTCTGCATCACCTCATCTCGGTCTACGCCGATTTGTATTTCACCACGTTTCGCCGCGGCGACAACTTCAGCAACCTCGATTACCAGGAACGCATCAAGCAACTGGTGCAGGCGGCGAAGGAGGGGATGGAAGAGGGGTGACCGTCACTCCGACTGACCCGGCTTCAAGGGTTCGTGGCAGACTTCGCAGTGATCGAGTGTGTAATCGTTGATGTGCTGGCAGACGGGGCAGTCCAGCTCCTTGTTCTCGGCCTTCGGCGGGTCAAACGGCGTCAGGCACTTTTCGCACCACGCGGTTTTATTGATATTGGGCGCCCCGCAATTGGGGCATTCGAGAGTGTAGTTCATACCCCTTGGGATGCAGGCCATCCCAAGGGGTTTTTATTTTTGAGCAGGTTTCGCTTGTAAGGTGGGGAGAGGGTGGCCGCTTACAGGCACTTGGCGATGGTTTTGCCAATGTCAGCGGGGCTTTTGACCACCTTGATCCCGCACTTTTTCATCACCTTCATTTTGCCTTCCGCCGTGCCCTGGCCACCGGAGATGATGGCCCCGGCGTGGCCCATCCTGCGGCCCGGGGGCGCGGTCTGTCCCGCAATGAAACCCACCACCGGTTTGGTGACGTGCTTCTTGATGTAATACGCGGCTTCATCCTCTGCCGATCCACCGATCTCGCCGATCATGCAGATGGCCTTGGTTGCCCGGTCTTTCTGGAACAGTTTCAATGCATCGATGTAGCGGGTGCCGATGATCGGGTCGCCGCCGATGCCCACGCATGTGGACTGGCCGATGCCCATCGCCGTCAACTGGCCCACGGCTTCGTAAGTCAGCGTACCGCTTCGGGAGATGATGCCGACGTTCCCTTTTTTGTGAATGTGCGCGGGCATGATGCCGATTTTGCACTTGCCGGGGGAAATGACGCCCGGGCAGTTGGGACCGACGAGACGTGAGTCCGAATCCTGGATGTACCGGTACACTTCCACCATGTCGTAAACCGGAATGCCTTCCGAGATGCAGATGATCAGTTCGACGCCCGCATCCGCCGCCTCGAGGATGGCGTCCGCGGCGAACGCCGGGGGAACGAAAATCATCGATGCGTTGGCCTTGGTTTTGTCCACGGCCTGCTTGACCGTGTCGAATACCGGAACGTTGTCCAGAACTTTCTGTCCACCTTTACCAGGGGTCACACCCGCCACCAGCTGGGTTCCGTATTTCTGGCACTGCTCGGCATGGAACATGCCTTCGCGGCCGGTGATGCCCTGAACCAGCAACCTTGTGTTTTCGTCTACGAGAATGCTCATTTTATTGCCTGTACGACCTTTTTCGCGGCGTCTTTCATACCATTGCCGACGATGAAGTTGATATCGGATTCATTCAGAATGCGGTGTCCTTCCTCCATGTTGGTCCCTTCCATACGGATGACCACAGGCACCTTCACACTCAGTTTCCTGGCGGCCGCGACCACGCCCGCGGCGAGGATGTCGCAACGCAGAATGCCGCCAAAGATGTTGATGAAAATCGCTTTGACTTTGTTGTCGGAGAGGAGGATACGGAACGCGTTCTCGATCATCTCCTCGTTGGCACCGCCGCCGACGTCCAGAAAGTTGGCCGGCTCGCCTCCGCTGTGTTTCACGATGTCCATCGTCGCCATGGCCAGTCCCGCGCCGTTCACCATGCAGCCGATGTTGCCGTCGAGCTGAATGTAGTTGAGGCGGTACTTGGAGGCCTCGATCTCGTTGGGATCCTCTTCGTCGAGATCGCGCATCTCCTGCAGGTCCGGGTGGCGGCCCAGTGCGTTGTCGTCGATGTCGATCTTCGCGTCGAGCGCCAGCAGGCGATTGTCGCCGGTGACGACGAGCGGATTGATCTCCAGCATCGACAGGTCTTCCTTCACGAAACACTGGTACAGGTTGATGATGAAAGGAATGGCCTGCTTGAACACCTCGCCTTCCAGGTTCAGCGCAAACGCGATCTTGCGGGCGAGGTAAGGCTTCACGCCAATGACCGGGTCGATGCGTTCGATGATGATTTTTTCAGGTGTGGCCTCGGCGACTTCCTCGATCTCCATGCCGCCCGCCTCGCTGGCCATGATCATGACCTGGCTGGTCTCGCGGTCGAGGATGAGGCTCAGGTACAACTCGCGAACGATGTCCATGCCTTCTTCGATCAATACCTTTTTGACCAGACGTCCTTCCGGTCCGGTCTGGTGTGTGACCAAAGTCATGCCGATGATTTTGCCGGCGTGCTGTTCGGCTTCTTCCGGGCTTTTCGCGAGTTTCACGCCGCCGCCCTTGCCGCGTCCGCCTGCATGGATCTGCGCCTTCACCACAACGGGCGTGGTGCCGATCTCCCGGGCTGCCGCTGCGGCTTCCGATTTGTCATGAATCAGTATGCCGCGCGGTACCGGTACCTTGTATTTCCTGAAGAGCTCTTTGCCCTGATATTCGTGAATTTTCATGGTTTGAATTGAAAGAATTAAATAGGTTTCCAAATGTGGGAGCCGCTTTGTACCACAGGTTTTCGCAGGTTGTCAAAAAAAAGCGGAGTTGGTGAAAACGTGACGGCTGTAAATCCGGGCAGGGATTCCCCCAAAGGGGAGGGTTGCTTGCCGGGAAGCACCGAACAAACAGTTGCGTCTCTTAAAGATTGGGAGAGAAACAGAAGGAAAGAACGGATGGTTTCAACTGTTGCGGTTCAACAGCGCGCCGCAAAACCGGATTGGGAGGCGCCTCCAGCGGAGGACTCCGAATTTGTCTCCGGGCGCAGAATCTGACCCCAGGCTTCGCGCAACGGAGTCATCACCCGCAGGATCGACTGCAGGGCGTCTTTGTCGTTTTTGATGTTGGCGTGCGTGAGTTGGCGCAGAATGAACTGGTACAAACGTTCCAGGTTGCGGGTCACCTCACCGCCTTTGTCCGTATCGAGTGCAACCATGAGTTCGTTCACGATATCCCGCGACCTTTGAATGTACGCGCTTTTGTGTGCGACGTCGTTCTGGTCCATCGATTCCATCGCCATGGTTACGAAGCGGATGGCCCCGTCATACATCATGAGAATCAGTTTGCCCTGGTTGGAGGTGGATACCTCGTTGATCTGGTATTGATTGGGTCCCTGGTTTCGTGCCATGAATTCACTCTCCTGTAATTCTTCGTGATGTCCGTGTTCGCCGTTATTACTTGCTCAACAGGCTCGGCAGGTTTGCAAGAGACGACTCGACGGCCCTTCTTTGGGAGTCGAGTTCACCCAAAAGCTGTTCCAGCCGGATAAATTCTTTTGTGATGTTTTCTTCAAACAAAGCCAGCCGGTCATCAAGTTTCAGGATGGTCTCGTTCAGGTCCTCAATGGTACCGGTGGTGGTGTTGATGTCGCCCTGAAGCGGGCTGTCCAGTGTGGTGTCCGTATTGAAGGTCACAAGACGGTTCAACTTTTCGGCCACACCCAGGGACACCTCGATCGTTCCCTTGTTGCCGTCCGAGGCCAGTTCAGCGGCGGTGATGCTGAACACCAGGCCTTCCGCGGTGGTGCCCGCGGCACCGATGAAGGTGTCGCCCGGTCCGGCTACAGCCGGGACGAAGGTGGATTCTCCAACTTTGCGCAACTCCGGCACTCCGCCGGTGACCTGCAATTCAAAGGTCCCTTCTTCGGTGGTGGTGGCCGCACTGCCGAAGGTGACGTTCGGGTTGGACGCCGAACCGCTGTTGATGAACAGGTTGACGACGCCGGTGGGATCGGACGCCAGGGCCGAGCTCAGTTTGGCTTCATCCAGTTCCAGCAGGCCGTCATCCCCGGTCTTGATGCCGACCTGGGAAAGAAAACTGAAGGAAGTGCTGAGTCCCTGCACTTCGCTGGAAACCAGCCGGGCCAGCGATTGCTCCAGGCTGCGGACCGAAACATTTCCGAACAGGGGACCCGCTTCCAGCGTGTCCGGATCGAATTGGGCGTTGTCGTTTACGAAGGCGCGGATGGCATTGTACTGCTCGACAAAATCGTCCACCTTGCCGCGAATGGCTTCGGTATCCTGTGTGATTTGAATGGTGCCGGGTCCCAAAGCCTCGAGCGACAGGGTCGTCCCCGTCAGGACATCGCTCACGATATTGGTACTGCGGGCGTAGGAAACCCCTTCGAAGTCGAAAAGGGCGTCCTGTGAGGATTGAATGCTGGTGAAAAACTTGTCGCCGAATCCAAAAGGTCCATCGAAAAAGGCGGAAACGGTCTGGCTGGAGCCAGTCTTATTTCCTTCAATCACGATGCTTATGGGAGTTGCACCAGAACCGTCATCCACCACTTTTGCTGTGACGTCCGCCGCCGAGGCATTGATCTTATCCACCACCTGCTGCACCGTATCCGTGTTGGTGATTGAGATGTCGGTTTGAATTCCGGCCACCGTAATTTCCAACGTACCTGCACCGAAAAACCCTGGGCTGTAAATGTCGGACGCCGAACTGAACCGGTCGTCGGATTGTACAATTCCTTTCTGGGCCAGCTGGTTGACATCGATGCTGTAATTGCCAATCGGGGAGTTGAGGGTAGTGGTGACCCCGACGCGGGCGTTTTCTCCCCCGGTGGTGTCGGCAATGAAAGTCCCATCGATGGACACCAACCGGTCGCGCACGTTCATCAGCCGCACCGTGCTCTTGAAGGTGTTGAGCAGACCGCGGAGTTCCTTCAGCAGGTCGAGCTTTTCCACCTCCAGCTCGCGGTCGGAGACCTTGGCTTCAAGGGGTCGCTGTTGCAGTGCGATCAGTTTCTCGACCACTTCCGAGGTGTTGAA
>NZ_HG422173.1:2581539-2582774 GCF_000341545.2 Nitrospina gracilis 3/211 | reverse complement strand
GCCTTATTTGAAAAAACTTAATAATTTCAAGTATTTAAATAAAACTTATTAAATTTTGATTGAATTGCCGGGCCCGGGATGGGGGTGAGCGGAGGTAGCAACGTCCCATGGTCCGGGCCCGGCAAAACGGGTTCTTGGTCAGCGGCGGAAGTCGAACAGGCCGGTCAGGGTGAAGCGGAAGTTTTCCACAATCAACCTCTGCGATTCCAGCCGGCTCAGGGATTTATCGAGGTTTGTAAACTGGCTGCGGCTGCGTTGTTCGAATTGTTGAAGCTGGCGTGACAGTTGATTGATGGAACGGGTGAGTTCGCCAATCCTTTTACTGGTTGTGTTGATGTCCGCTGTAAACGGTGAGGCCGGGCCCCCCTCCTCGGCGACCGCAGTCAGCAGGCGGTTCAGCCTTCCGGCGAGGCCCGCGGTGACCACAACGCTTCCTTTTTCTCCGTCCTGGGCGCTTTCCACCGGGTCGATCCTGATATTCAGTCCTTCCGCGGAAGTTCCAGACGCACCTTCGAAGGTACTGCCGGTCCCATTGACTGCGGCGCTGGATCCAGGCTCGCCCACCTTGTGGATTTTCAGGGACCCGTTCTCCATCTCCAGTTCAAACACCCCTCCCTCCATCCGGTCGCCGGCGCTGAGGAAGGTCACGTTCGGATTCGAAGCGGATCCCTGGATGGAAACCAGGTCAATGACGTTTTGCAGATCGTATTCCAGTGCCCCGTCCAGTTGGTCCATATCCAGGGACAGCGTTCCGTCTTTCTGTACGGTGATGCCGACCTGCGACAGACGGCTGGACCCGCCTTCCAATTCCACCAGCGCGCTGTCTATGAAGTGATAAAGAGCCCTCTGCAGGTTGCGCACGGAACACAGGGAGAACAGCGGCCCCGCCTCCTCGGTTTTTTCATTGTAAAACGCATGGCGGTCGAGGAATTTCCTGATCTCGTTGTACCTAGCTATGCAATGCCGGATCTGGCTTCTGAATTCATCAATGCCGGCCTCAGGCTTTCCCGGAACGTCGCGTGTGATCTCCCTGACCATGAGGGTTCCGGTGCCTGTGGTTTGAAGGGTCAGGGTGGTGCCCGGAAGGGCGTGGTCCACCTTGTTGGTATAGTGGGTAAACGGGGTGTCGTTCAGTAGAAAGAAAGCGTCCTGTGCCTGCCGAACAGTTTCAAACATCTCTCCCCTGTCTTGGGCTTCGCCGATTCCGCGGTCAATGAAGTCGAGGGCCCGGCTCG
>NZ_HG422173.1:2579383-2581439 GCF_000341545.2 Nitrospina gracilis 3/211 | reverse complement strand
CCCGGAAGGTGGAAAAATTTTTCCAGCAGGCCGAAGAGATCGAACTTTTTCCTGTTCTCCACAAAACAGGCAGACACCGCCTGCCCCGCCCCGGTGAAGTTGCCACTGATCTCAAGGCGGTAGAGCCCGCCATCGCAAACGGATTTTGCCGTGACGTTGGCGCCTGTTGCATGGATGGCTTCCACGACTTCCTGCAGGGAAGCGTTTTTCGTAATTTCGATCTGGGTTCTTTCCGCACCCGCCTTGAAAACCAGCACGCCGCTCCTGCCGGTGAACGCATGGTCCGGGCCTGCAAAGGTTTGCGGGGAGCGAACGGTCCCCGCTCGCGCCAACTGGTGGATGTCAATTCGATAGGTCCCGGCCGGAGTCGAATCGCTGACCTGCAGACCGAGCCCTGCCGTACCGTCGGAAATGAATTCTCCTTCTTTTCCGACGACGATGGTTTTGCCCGGAGTGGCGGGCGTGGGAATCGTAACGCAGAGATTGCGAAGAGTGGATTTGAACGACGTGACCATGGCGCCGAGCCGGTTCAATAAATCCAGCCGCCGTTCGTAAAACGTGCGTTCCGTTGCTTTGGTCTGTAAACTTTTTTTGCGGAGGCCGACCAGTTGCTCGGCCGAACGGGCGGTTTCCAATCCGTGCTTCATTTCAGACAAGGAAGACAAGTGCATGAGCCACCTCGATTATTCTGGTTGCAAGTTCACTTCCTCCCCCTTCATCCCATTTATCGACGGCTTGAAAAAATCCCTTTAGACTTATTTGAAGTCGATACCAAACTACAGGGGTTTGGGAGAGGGTACAGCCTTTTTTGAAAAGGATTGTCCACTGCGAGGTTAGAATAGATAAGGCCGGGGCGCGGGGCAAAATTATTTTTTTTGCCGGTACCGGTTTTCTGAAAATCTGGAGGGGCCTGGCGTCCCGGGGAGGAAGGGCAGGAGGGCGGGGTGCCCTCCTGATGAACCCATCTTCCGGTCAGTTAATTGGAGGACTTGAGCGCTCCCGGCAGGTTGGCCAGAGAGGCCTGAACTGCTTCCCGCTGTGAATTCAGTTGTCCCAGTATGGTCTCCAGCCGGATGAACTGGTGACGCAGGTTGTCCTCGAACAGCTTCAACCGGTCGTCGAGCATCAATATCACCTCGTTCAGGTCCTCGATTTTTTTCGTGGTGGTGTTGATGTCCGCGGCCAGGGCGCTGTCGCCGCTTTCCCGGGTGCTTTCCGTCAATGCCCGGTCCAGTTTTTCTGCAATGCCGATGGAGACGGTCAGCGTGCCCTTGTCGCCGTCGGTTTCCAGTTCCGCCGGGTCGATGCTGAACACCAGTCCCTCGGCGCTGGTGTCCTGCGCTCCGATGTAGGTGTTCCCCGGACCCGCCACCGCCGCCACGAATTCCGTTTCCCCGGATTTTCTGAGGTGCGGCACCCCGTCGATGACGCGCAGTTCGAACTCGCCCTCCTCCGTGAATTCGGAGGCGCTGACAAACTCGACTTCCGAGTGGCTGGCCGAACCGCTGGTGATGAACAGGTTGATCACGCCTTGCGGGTCACTGGACAGGGCGGAGGCCAGCTTGGCGGAATCGAGTTCCAGCGTGCCGTCGCCGCGGGTGGCGATGCCGATGGTCGACAGGTAATTCAAATCCCCGCTCAGCCCCTGCACTTTGGCGGAAACCTGGTCGGCGAGGTTCTGCTTCAATTGACGCAGGGAAGCGCTGCCGAACAGCGGGCCGGTTTCCAGTGTATCGCTGTCGAAAAATGCGTTCTTTTCAATGAACGCCAGGATTTCATTGTATTCCTCGACAAAGGCCTCGATCTTGTCCTCGATTTCATCGGTGGAGATGCTGATCTGGATGGTGCCCGATCCCTCGGCCTCGAGCGTCAGGGTGGTGCCGTCGATCAAGTCGTCCACGATGTTGCTGGAGCGGTTGTACTGAATGTTGTCGAGGGTGAAGACCGCATCCTGCGCCGCCTGTGTGCTGGAGAAAGTCTGGTCCCGTCCCGGTTCGTCGAACACGGCGGAGACGGCGTTTGCGATGCCGCTCTGGTTGCCGGTGATGACAATGCT
>NZ_HG422173.1:2569311-2579283 GCF_000341545.2 Nitrospina gracilis 3/211 | reverse complement strand
TGAAGACCGCATCCTGCGCCGCCTGTGTGCTGGAGAAAGTCTGGTCCCGTCCCGGTTCGTCGAACACGGCGGAGACGGCGTTTGCGATGCCGCTCTGGTTGCCGGTGATGACAATGCTGAAAGGAGTCTGGCCGCTGCCGCTGTCCACCACCCGGGCGGTGACATCCGCCGACGAGGCGTTGATCTTGTCCACCACGTCCTGCAGCGTGTCGGTATCGGTGATGGAGATGTCGGTCTGCGTATTGCCGACGGTGATCTCCAGCGTGCCGGCGTCATCCGGGCTGTAAACGGACGTGGCCGAGGCGTAGCGGTCGTCGGATCGCACGATGCCCACCCGCGCCAGCTGGGTGACGTCGATGGCAAAACTGCCGGCAGGGGAGGTGACGCTGGTGATGACACCCACTTGGGCGGTGTCCGTGTCGCCCAGAAAGGAACCCACCTTGACGGTCATCTGGTCGCGGCCGTCCATGGTGCGAACCAGGCTCTTGAAACTGTTGGCATTCCGGCGCAATTGCTTGAACAGGTCGAGGCGCTCGATCTGCAACTCACGTTCGGAGACCTTGGCTTCGAGCGGGCGTTGCTGGAGAGCAAGCAGTTTTTCAATAACTTCGGAAGTGTTGAATCCCGATTGAATGCCGAAAATGGAGGTGATAGACATAAATACCTACCAATAAAAGTTAATATTGCCATTCCCTCCCAAATTGTTTAACGGGTATATATAAAAAAAGTTTATACCGATATTGGAAAAACTATAAAGAATTTTGATTGCTTTAAAGGCTGTCCCCTGTGAATGCTATAACTGTTTGAGTTTTTTCGGCTTTTGCCGGGGGACTTGAACTGCCGGGGGGCGAAGTGATATAAGGCTGTCACTATGTCCGACCAACTCGATTTGTTTTCCCAGCCGCCGGTGGAAGAACCGGCACCCCCCAAGCCGCAGAAAGCCAAAGGCCCGCGCGTGCTGTATTTCGATCTGGAGACGCAGAAAAGCGCAGACGAGGTGGGCGGTTGGGGCAACATCAAGGACATGCTGATGGCCGTCGGCGTGGTGTGGGACAGCCACGACGAAAAACACCACGTCTATTACGGCGAAGCGGAGAAGAAAGAGGGGAAGGGCTACACCGACCTCATCGACCACCTCAAGTCGGCGGACCTCGTGGTCGGCTTCAACGTCATCGGCTTCGACTACACCGTCATCCAGGGCGCGGCCAGCCAACGGCACATCGACCTGCTGGACATCCCCACCTTCGACATCCTCGTCGATTTCATCAAGCAAAAGAACCACCGCATCAAGCTCGACAACCTCGCCGGCTGCACGCTGGGCACGAAGAAGTCCGCCGACGGACTGGCGTCGCTCAAGTGGTGGAAGGAGTATTTGGGAGGCGATGCAGGCAAGCTCGACCAGATCGTCGAATACTGCAAGCAGGACGTCAACGTGACGCGCGACCTGTTTTTATTCGGCAAGGACCACGGCTACGTCGAGTACGACGGCCGCACCGGCCAGCGCCTGCGCTTGGACGTGGACTGGACCGTCGAAACCATCCTCAAATCCCCACATCGATAAGAAATAAATTCGGTTTCAGATTTTCACCTCAGCTAACAGCTTATCGATGATGTCCTGGGTTTTGATGTTTTCGGCTTCGGCTTTGAAGTTGAGCAGGATGCGGTGCTCCAGCACCTGCTGGCTGACGCTTTTGATGTCCTCGATGCTGACGGCGACGCGGTTGTCCATCAGCGCACGCGCCTTGGCGGCGAGCACGAGGTACTGACTGGCGCGAGGCCCCGCCCCCCAACTGACCCACTCGGTGATGAACGCCGGCGTCGTGCCGTTCCCCGGCCGCGACGCGCGCACCAGGTCGACCGCATACCGCGCGACGTGGTCCGACACGGGAACCTTCGGCACCAGCTTCTGCAATTCCAGAATGCGGTCGGCTTCCATCACCACCTCCAGTTCCGGCTTCACACCCGACGTGGTGGACAGCGCGATCTGCACCTCCTGCTCCTTGGTCGGGTAATCGACATTGATGATGAACATGAAGCGGTCCAACTGCGCCTCGGGCAGGGGATAGGTGCCCTCGTGCTCGATGGGGTTTTGCGTGGCGAACACGAGGAACGGTTCGTCCAGGTGGTACGTGTTCGAGCCCACCGTCACCTGGTGTTCCTGCATGGCCTGCAACAGCGCCGCCTGCGTTTTCGGCGGGGTGCGGTTGATCTCGTCAGCCAGAATGATGTTGGCGAAGATGGGGCCGCGGATGAAACGGAAGTCGCGCTTGTTCGTCGCCTGGTCTTCGTACAGGATCTCGGTGCCGGTGATGTCCGACGGCATGAGGTCGGGCGTGAACTGGATTCGGCTGAACTTGAGGTTCAGCACTTTCGCCAGCGAGCTGACGAGGAGCGTCTTCGCCAGCCCCGGCACGCCGACGAACAGGGAGTGGCCGCGCGAGAACAGCGCGATCAGCAGGTCTTCGATGACGGCGTCCTGGCCGATGATGACCTTGCGGATTTCTTTCAGTACCTGGTTTTTCGCGTCCAGCAGTTCGCGGGCGAGATCGAGATCGGGCGTCGTTTGGTCCATGTGGTGTCTCTTTGAAGTCAAATGCGAAAGAATAACTTTTGCATGATGGGTTATAAAAGCGAGATCGGACTAACCTTAAAGTTGCGATAAGGCGTGGTTCATTGTATCAAAGCCAGCCGGGTTTCCTGCTGTTCCTTGTTCGCGTTTTCGCCCAGCGCGGCGTAGATGCGGATCAGCCGCAGGTGCACCGCCGGGTTGAAGGGATTGATGCTCTCCGCCTTCACGTAATAATCGCGCGCGGCTTCGTAATCCTTGCGCTTGAACGCCACTTCCCCCAGGTTGGTGAGGGTGGTGGGGAACTGCGGATAAAACTCCAGGCTCTGTTTGAGCATGGTTTCCGCTTCGTCGAATTCGTTGGTCAGCATGTACGTGCCCGCGAGTTTGTTGTACAGCACCGGCGACAGCGTGTCCGATTCCGAAATCGCCTTGCGGTACTCGATGATCGCGGCCTGCACGTGGTCGCGGCTCTTTAGAATGTCGCCCAGCAGGGTGAGGTCGCGGGCGCGTCGGCTCTCAATCAGGGCGCGCTCGCCTTCTTCATCCTCGGCCTGGCCGTTTTCGCGTTTGTTCTTGAACTGGAACTTGATCACCGTGAGGCCGGGGATGCGTTTCAGCTTCTGCGTTTTCATGTACGCCTTCCAGTCGTCCTGAAACCGGTCGAGGTCTTTTTGCAGCAGCCGGTCCAGCACGTCGCTCACCGGCGAGCCGTCTTTCAGTCCCGCCACCAGCCCTTCGAGACCTTCCAGTCCTTTCAACTCGACGAGGTACTGCACCATCGTCGCCACCTCGGCGTAGGCGAGTTGCACGTCCTCGGCGGTTTTGAGTTTGGCGAACGACGGCATCATGGCTTCGAAGTCGATGAGGTAATCGTTGTCGAGCCCGTTTGCGAGCACCGTTTCCATGATCGGCGTCAGGTGTTTCGGGTCGCCGCGCCAGCGGGTCTCCAGGTATTTGGCGATGCCCTCGTGCAACCACAGAGGCACGTTGTTGTGGCTCTTGCTGCTGAGCAGGAAGTGGACGTACTCGTGGCTCAACGTGTCCAGCCAGTTGTAGCCGCGCACCAGCGAGCCGGGCGAGATGAGCATCAACCGGTTGTACTTGCACAAGGCGACCGTGCCGGAGGTCATGATGTCCTTGAAGGTGAGCGGCGAGATGCGCGAGAACGGTTCGCGGCTGGGATAGATCTCCACCCGCACTTTCTTTTTAGGATGGTGATCGAGGATACCACCCAGCACCGCGTAAGATTTTTCCAGCGCGTCGAGCGCGTAATCCACCAGCACGGAGTCGGGTCCGTCGGTGTAACTCAGGATGAAGTGATCCGACTCGCGCGTGACCATGGCCCGCGTCGCTTCATGCGTCTGCGCCACCAGTTGTTTGAACTCTTTCACCGTGGAGGGGGAGTCATCGACCTGGTTCATCAGGTCCAGCGACCGCGCGTAATCGCCCTGGTAGAACACCACCCGCGCGAGCAGGAACGTGACGTCGCCGGACTTGGGATACTTGTCCATCAACGACCGCGTGTGAGCCTCCGCTTCCTCGAAGCGCCACTGGTCGATCAGCGAGTAACCGCGGTTGATGTCTTCCTGCAGGCCGGCATGGGCGGGCGTGGACGCACCGCACAGCAACAGCGCCATGATAAAAGCGAGCGCGGTGCGGGGAAGGGGATTCGTCATTTCACCAGTTCCTTGTAGTACTGACCGATGAGGCGTTCGTATTTTTCCGGATACTTGTTCTTCATGGCCTCAATGATGTCCTCGCGGAACTGACCCGGAACGCGGTACTGGTCTTCCGAGGGCAGGGTGATTTTCTCCTGCCGCAGGCGTCGCGCCCCGCCGCCCTGACGCGGATCGCGTTGCCGGCCCTGTCCCATTTGCAGGGACGACTTCGGCTGGCCCTGACCCTGGCCGGAGTTCTTCAACGCTTCCAGCATGTCGCGCACCTCGTTGAGGCCCTGCAGGGCGCGGTTCTCGGACTCGATGCTGTCCTGCACGCGCTGGTCCTTGAGGCGGCTCTGCGACTGCTTCATGTAGCGGCCGGTTCCGGTCATGCGGTTGGAGAGACCTGGGCTGATCATCGGATTCTTGCGGTTCATCTGCTGGAACAGTTCGGACAATTCCTCCGTTTCTTTGGACAGGCCTTCCTGCTGTTTCGCCATCCGTTGCAGTTGCTGTTTTTCCTCGTCGTTCAGCAGGCTCTGGTAGTTCTGTTGAAGCGACCGCATCATGGTGCCGAGTTTCTTGGAGATTTCGCTGTTGAGTTGCGCCACTTCATACAGGTCGTCGTTCATGCGATCGAGAAGTTCCGGGTTGAGGTCCCGCGAGGTGCGGAAGTGGTTCTGCCAGCGGAGCACATCCGGGTACGTCTGTCTGAACATGGAGTTGAACTCGAACAGGTCCTGGATTTCCGTGAATTCCTCCAGTTTGTCGTACTTGGAGTTGAGTTCCGGCAGGTAGTTCTTGAAGCCGTGGAACATCTTCATGTGCAGGGAATGGATGCGGTCCATGATGTCCGCCAGCTCCGCACGCTTGTCCTTGAGTTTCGCGAAGCTTTCGCGGTGCTCCTCTTCGCGGCCCAGCGAACCCAGTGTTTTTTCGTTGAGGTCGCGGATGTCACTGCTGATGGCATCCTCCTTGTCCATCAGCTCAACCAGTTTCTGCATGTCCGGGTTCGTCTCCAGAACGCGTTCGTCTTCGCGCAGGATGCCCTGAATGGCATTGACGTCTTTCTTCAGGCTTTCAAAGAAATCCTTCAACTGTTGCTCAAACATCTTCAACTGCTGGGAGCGCAGGTTTTTGTTGATGTCCATGGTTTCGTCGAGCAGGCCTTTCTGCTGTTCGGCCAGTTCGTCGATTTTCTGGAGAGAGTCATCGATCTGTTTCATCAGTTCCAGGTCGACCATGTTCTCCTGGTTCTGGTTCATGTTGTCCAGGTTTTCGGAAAAGGCGCGCAGGTCGTCCATGAACTTTTCCATCTCCTGCATGGCTTCCTCGATCTTGCCCTGCTCGACAAGGTCCTTGATCTTTTCCATGGAGGCGTTCATGTTTTCAAGGCTCATGTTTTCAAACGCCTGCTTGTTGAGGAACTCGTCAGGGAGGCCCTGCATCTGCCGTGACAACTGTTCCATGATCTTGTGGAGCGTCTCACGGATCTTGTCCATCGCCTTCTTGAATTCGGAGGTGCTCTTCGGCGAGTTTTTGTCTTTAAGTTTTTCGAATTCCTCGCGCAGGTTTTCTGCCAGGTTGCCCAGTTCACGGTCGAGGTCCATCACCTGGTTCATGCGTTCACGGTTGAGCAGCTTTACGAGGAACAGGATGTCCCGTTCCAGGTGCGTGATGAGGCGTTCCATAACCGGTCCGCCGGGGGGCGCGTTGAAAGCGATGGGCGTGGTTTTGAACAGCGCGTTGTTGATCTGGTTCATCGCCTGAATCTGGTCTTCGCGGATTTCGTTCAGCCCGCCGATGATGTTGCCCATCAGGGTCAGGTAGGGTTTTGGAAACGACTCGACCTCACGCGCCTGTGTCTGGATGGTCTGCGCCAGGTTGATGATCTCGATCAGGCGGTCGGTGGTCCACGCCAGCGTTTTCTTGTAGCGGGTGAGGTCTTCCGGCTTGTCGGCCAGCGGTTCGGTGTTCGATACCAGCGTTTTGGCGAGCAGGGTGACCATCTTGTCAACGAGTTCATCCTGCAGGGCCAGCAGGTCCCAGCGTTTCTGCCGTTCGTCGAAGATTTCGAACGAATACACCTCCGATTGCCCGGTGTTGGGTCCATAGACGTTGTCGTTGTCCTCGACCTCAAGGTAATACTGCACGCGGTTGCCCGGTTCCAGCGCCATGGTGGCCAGTTCCCACGTAAAACCGTCCTTGTTTTCCTTTTCGTTGCTCTTGAACCGCTTTATGGTCCTGCGCGTCACCTGCCCGTCCACGTCCATGACCAGGTTGACCCGGCTGAGGCCGAAGTCATCCACCGCCTCGTAGTAAAACTGGATTTTGTCGGTGACCATGTACACCGGCTTGGGATTGCTGAGGAACATGATGATGCGCGGCGCGCGGTCCTGCCCCAATTCGATCGGGTACCTGGTTGGCAACAGCACCTTGTGCCCATCCGGCGATTTAAGGCGGAACTGATAGAAGCCGCCTTCCTTGACGATGAAGCGTCCCCGGATGCGGTGGTCATCCAGCGCATCCATGGACAGGTTGTCGCGGTTGTTCAGCACCAGGGATGCACCCGCAACCGGATGGTTGGTGCGCGCCGTGACGTTCACTTCCGTTCCCGGCAGAACTTTGATCTTCCCATCGGCGTTGTTCAACGTGATGCGCTTCAACTGTGTGTAGGCGGGGTAATTGAATTCGAGGGTCATCGATTCGATGGCGTATTCGAATTCCGGCTGGTTGGATCCGGAGCTGTCGGGCGAGCCGCTGACCTGTTTTATGGGGCCGGCCTCCGGTGGCGGCGCCACCCAGTGTTCGTAGCCGCGCGTCCAGAAATCCGGCAGGGAGAGGGCGGCCACGAGCAGGATCGCCAGCGACCCGACCAGGGCGCGGCGTGTGTGCTTGATGCGGTCGGTGGAAACGATGTCTTCCGGCCGCAAGTCGCGAATGTCCTTCTGCGTGCGGGCCAGGAGCTCCACGATCATCTCGCGCGAGATGCCGTCCGGCCGCTCCTCCTTCAACTGCGGTTCCAGTTGAATGGAATTGATGAGGTTGTTGTTGAGATGACGGACCTTTTCTTCAACAAGAAGCGCCGCCTGGTCGCGTCGAAGACGCAGAAACCATTCGGCAATGTAGGTCCGGCCCAGCAGGTACAACAGGGGTAGAGACCAGACGGCCAGGAAGGGAATCAGCCAGGGGCCGGGATCCTTTAAAAAGTAGGCCAGCAGGTTGGCGGCCAGTCCCCCGGCAACGAGCAGGAACAGAATCAGGTAAGTTCCAGAGAGGAGATTGACCCGAGTCCTGTAGTGGCGAACGCGGTCGAGGAATTCATGGATGAGGTGCGCCGGGTCCATTCAGATAACAATCCAAAAAAGAACGTTCTTCCCCTATTTTATTACATCGGTCGGGGATTTTCCCATGCAAAAGGACCCTAGCGGAAAATAGAACCGGCTACAATCCTCCTTTCTCCGACCCCCAGGAAGGCTTTGTTTTCAGGCGGTTCCCGGATTGTTGTCGTCAGTTTTGGGAGCCCCGGCCAGGGATTTCAGCATTTCCAGCGGGAACGGGAAGAACACCGTGCTGGTTTTATCCACCGAGAGGTCCACCATGGTCTGCAGGAAGCGCAATTGCAGGGCCGGCGGATGGGCGTGGATGATGTCCGCCGCGTCGCTGATGCGCCGGCTGGCTTCGAATTCGCCTTCGGCATGGATCACCTTGGCGCGCCGCTCGCGTTCGGCTTCCGCCTGCTTGGCCAGCGCTCTCTGCATTTCGGTGGGCAAATCCACATTTTTGAGTTCGACGTTGGCGACCTTCACGCCCCAGGGCTCGGTCTGCTGGTCGATCGTCTGTTGCAGGTGATCGTTGATCTTCTCGCGATGCGCCAAAAGGTCGTCCAACTGGCTTTTACCCAGCACACTGCGCAGGGTGGTCTGGGACAACTGTTGCGTGGCGTAGAGGTAATCTTCGACATCGATGACCGCGCGTTGCGGATCGATCACACGAAAATAGACGACGGCGTTGACGCGCACGGTGACGTTGTCGCGGGTGATGATGTCCTGTGGCGGCACGTCCATGACCACGGTGCGGAGGCTCACCTTCACCATCTGTTGGAGGATGGGAATGACCAGGATGAGGCCCGGCCCTTTGACCTTGTAGAATTTGCCCAGCAGGAAAATGACCCCCCGTTCGTATTCCCTCAGCACCTTGAAAGCGCTGAACAGGATGACCAGTAAGATGATAAGCCCGACGATGAATCCATTCATGGTTCGAATCTCCCCCCTTAGGGTTGGTCGTATGGGTGCCTTAATTCATGATACCACCATTTTCAGCCATGAGGATACCGTGTGAAGACTCGGGCCGGGAGCGTTTAAAAGCCTTCGCGGCCCTTCCCGGGGCTGTGATAAACTCAGTAGATCATTAATTTGAACGGTGATTGCCCGTGAACGCCTTTTTCCGTAATACGGCCCTTGGGTTTGCTGTCTGGGTGGCGGCGTTTGCCGCTCCGGTGGCAGGGTTGTCTGCGGAGAACCGCCTGGACATCACCACGGATCCCACCGTCACCGGTGACGGGCGCGTGACCATCACCCTCCATTTGCGCAATACCGGGTCCCGGCCGCTCCACCATGTGCACCCCATGTTTCACTTTCACCACACCATGGCGCACATGCCGATGATCCATGAGTTGAAACCGGGGCAGGAAGTGACGCTGGTCAATGACCAGCATCCCCCGGTGCGGCGAGTGGGTAGTTACCCGGTGGTGGCGATGGTCAATTACAAGACCGGGATGCACAGCGACGCGACCCGGACGCAACTGCACACCGACTCCTTTCATTATGAAGAGCCGCTCAAGGCCCTGATCACCGGAGACATACGGGCCCGTCACCAGGAGAACACCGACACGTCCACCCTGCGCATCGCGCTTCGCAACGATTCCCCTTCCTTTAAAAATGTACGTCTGATGTTGCTCCTGCCGCCGGAGCTCACCGCCTCGCAGTTCTCCGGCATGATGGGATTCACCATCCACGGCGGGCAGGAAAAGCATTTCGAAGTGCCCGTTAAGAAGGTGGCGGGACGCCCCGGCGGGGAATACCCCGTCCACCTGCTGGTGGAGTACGGCGAGATGCTGAAGCATTATTCCAGCGACATAACGGGCAGTGTGTACTTCGGACCGGACTGGGGTGAGGAGCCGTTCTGGCCGCAGATGTTGGTGTTCCTGTTTCTGTTCCTCATGCTGGTGACCGCGCTGGTGCGCCGCTGGCGTCACCGCCGCCGAAACGCATATTAGCTTTCCTTACTTCTATTTCATTTCCTTTATGTAAGCTTTTTCCTAGTGTCTGCACCGGCCATTTGACACCCCGCGTCCAGCCTTTATATTGGATAAAGACCTTAATCACGGATTGGAGGAGGGGCGATGCAGGGGGAATCGACCGTCAACTGGGAACGCGTGCGCCTGGGAAAAAGCAGGGGCTCGGTGAGCGGCACCACCATCCACGGCTGGCCATCCATCCTTTTCGGCCTGCCGTTCGCCGGCGTCGGGGTGATGTTGTTCCTCATGTACCTCGGCGTCATTCATCTCGACCCGAAAAGCGTGCACGCGCCGATGTGGGTACTGGCGGTGATGGGAGGCCTGTTCTTCCTCGCCGGGGCGTACATGATCGTTCACGGTTTCCTCGGGCTCGGCCTCACAAAGAAAATTGAGGAAGGACGCCGCCGCGCGCCTCATCAGCCCTGGCTTTGGGACTACGTCTGGGA
>NZ_HG422173.1:2547011-2569211 GCF_000341545.2 Nitrospina gracilis 3/211 | reverse complement strand
ATCCGCTCGGTATTGCCGAGAACAAAATGAAGGACGTGGTGAAGCATTTCATCACCGCCACCGTTTTCATCGCCTTTCTCGCGCCGTTTCATTACATCGCCTGGTTCAGCGAGGAACAACAGGTTCCCATGTGGGTGAAGGGCGTGGTGCTCTTTTTCGATTTCATCGTCGTGCTGATCATCGGCGACGGCATCCGCAAGTACATGCAGTACCTCAAATACGGCAACAGCCGCCTGCGCTTTCTGGGGTTCCCGTTTTACCTGGGCGGGAAGATGAAGCTGGCGCTGGAAGGCATGCCCGCCGCCTTCGATTCGGTCACGCTGAACCTGCGTTTTATTGAAGAGGTTTATGAAACGCGGTACTCCGGGCGGAAGCGCACGCGGGAGGTGGTGTGTTACCAGATCTACGGAGAGGAGCGGACGATGAACTCCGGCGCCTCGCGCGGCGGGGGGTTCTTGATGGAATGGGACCTGCCCGACAACAAGGAAATGACCACGGAGTTGAGCGGCCGGCCGGGGCGGTTCTGGGAAATCGAGATCAAGGCCGAAACTCCGGGAGTCGATTACGACAGCCGCTTCCTCGTTCCCGTGTACGCAAAGCAGTAAAGCGTCGCTTCGCAAACGAACTTTACGGAAATAAAAAACAAAAGGCCCGGACGGGGGAGCGTCCGAACCTTTTGCCCAGGGAGCGAAGGGGGAGGAGGAACCCTTCGCAGTCAATCAGGCTTGGCTTTCCTGCATCTTCTCGATAGTGACTTCCACGCTCACCGGTTTGCCGTCGCGCAGGATGTCCAGCGTTACGGTTTTGCCGGGTGCGGTGGTTCCCACCATCTTGGGCAGGGCGGAAAAATCCACCAGATCCTGCCCGTCGTACTTGACGATGACGTCACCGCGTTTCAGGCCGCCGCGTTCCGCCGGGCCTTTCGGCAGGACGCCGTTGATCAGCACACCTTTCGGCTCGCTCAAACCAAACGAGGACGCCAGTTCCTCGGTCATCTTCTGGATGGTGACGCCCAGCCAGCCGCGAGTGACCTTGCCGTCCTTTTTCAGGTCGGCGACGATCGATTTCGCCATGTTGATGGGAATGGCAAAGCCGATGCCCACGTTGCCGCCGTTGCCGGACAGAATCATGGTGTTGATGCCGATCACGTCGCCGTTCATGTTGAGCAACGGGCCGCCGCTGTTTCCGGGATTGATGGAGGCGTCGGTCTGGATGAACGCGTCATAGGGACCGGAACCGAGGTTGCGTCCCTTAGCGCTGACGATGCCCGTGGTGACGGTGTGGTTCAGGCCGAACGGGTTGCCGATGGCGATGACCCACTCGCCGACCTCGAGATTTTTGGAGTCACCCAGCTTCATGTGCGGCAGGGGCGAGGTGTCGCCTTCCTTGCGCACGATTTTGAGCAGGGCGATGTCGGTGGCCGGGTCCTTGCCGATCACCTCGGCTTCATACTCCTTGCCGTCGTGCAGTTGGATTTTCACCTGGTCCGCACCATCCACCACGTGGTTGTTGGTGAGGACATGGCCTTCTTTATCGATGATGAAGCCGGAGCCGGATCCCTGAGGGGCCGGGCCGGGAGAGGGAACACCGGGACCGAACGGATTCCGCGGGTCCATGCCACGCGTCCGTTCCATCTTGACGGACGAATGCACGCCGACCACCGCCTTGTCCTGCTTTTTCACCACCTCGGTAATGCGATTGGTGCCCACCGGGCTTGTGTCTGTACTCAATGCATATGCGTTTTCCGGTTGTAAGCTATGACCGCTCCCCATGATGGAAAGCATGGGCACGCCGACAAACAAAAGCGACGCCAGTGTGATTGTTTTCCAATTCAGTTTCATCATAGTTCTGTCTCCATCCGGAGATGAGTGATTGGTTGAATTTCTGCCCGGGGAAGCCCCTCAGGTCTTTGTGCTTAGAATAAGGAGTGTGGATTAAGAGGACGTTAAGCGAATATTAAATAATTTTAATCGGGCCCGTTCGGGAAGGTGAAACAGCCGGGACAGGGCTGTGAAAAACAGTGGCCCGACTCTATGTGGCCGTTTTTTCGAAGCAAAACGATTTGCCACGCCGCCAATCTGCATTATAATCTTGGAGGGTCCCTTGGCTCGGGACCCCTTTCTTTAAACCGAGGGGGAGCATGAAAACCGCTGACCTGGTAGACCATCTCAACCGGATTTCCTTCTTCGATGACTTCACCGAGAAGGAAAAACAGGCATTAGCACAGATCACCGGCACCGTGCAGAATGTGGCGAGAGGTGAGTGCGTGATCCGCAAGGGGACCACCGATCCGACGATGTATTTCGTGCTGGAAGGCACGATCGTGATTTCCGCCGGGGAGGATCTCGATCACGAGATCACCGAGCTTCACGTCGGTGCGCTGTTTGGGGATGTGCCTTTTGTGAAAGCGGTTCCCCGTGTGACCAGCGTCCTTGCCAAAACCGACGCCACCCTCCTCCGTTACCATAAAGACCAGATGGACCAAATGGACCCTCTGCTCATCGGCAAGTTCAAGGACCAGTTCCTCAAGCTGTTCGTTATCCGCCTCGACATGCTGAAAAGCACCATCAGCCAGAACCGTGTCGATTTCGAAAAGTTCTTTGACTCCTTCCAAAACATCTTCAAGGAAATCGAAGTCATTAATCAGGACACCGTGGTTCCTGAAGACGACAAACAGGAATGAGGCTCCGGCTTCAATTCCAAGTATCCTGAAAAGTCCCAATTTAAAATAAACCGTATCCAAGCGGCGGGGATGCGGTGGTGTTTTTTTGCGAAAGAGGGTTTACTTTTTGGGAAATGAGAAGGCGAGCAGGAACCAGCCGATCATGAACGACAACCCGCCCAGCGGGGTGACGGGTCCCAGCACCCTGGGGCCGCCCAGCGCAAGCCAGTACAAGCTCCCAGAAAACATGACGATGCCCGCGAGGAAAAACCAGCCCGCTTTGTTCGCCTTGGAGTCGTTTCCTTCCCCCAGGTACCCGCAAAGCAGGCCGACGAGAACCAACGCCAGGCTGTGGAAGAACTGGTACTGGTTCGCGGTCTGAAACGTGGCGAGGCTTTTTTCAGTCAGCACCGCTTTTAAAGAATGCGCACCGAAGGCACCGAGCATGACGCTCAAACCGCCCAGTATGCTTCCTATTAAAATCCAGCGTCGCATGGGGATCATCCTACGATGTTGTACCGCCGGGGACGGTACTTGACGCCGAACTGCTTCTCGGCGATCTCTTCACATTTATCCTCATCCACGTCCTTCTGGTGCGTCACGATGGTTGCCTGCACGTCCGGAATATGGAGCCTGGCGTCTTCGATGAATTTTAGAATCTCGTCGTAGATTTTTCCCCGGTAATTGGGCAGGGGCTGGCTGACTTCATCATACGCGTCGGAGTTGTCGGCGTTCAGGCTGATGGAAACCGAATCGACGAGGCCTTCCAGCTCCGGCAGGATGTTGCGTTTGTTGATGACGTTGCCGTGACCGTTGGTGTTCAGTCGCACGCGCCCTCCGGCGCCTTTGATCTTTTTTGCCACTTCTTTAATAACGTCAAGCCGCAGGGTCGGTTCGCCATAGCCGCAGAACACGACTTCGTCGTACTTGGTCGGGTCGTCGATCGACTCCCAAACCTCCTGTGCGGTGGGTTCGCGGTCGAGGGCCAGGTTGTATCCCTGCACGATGGGTTTCGAGATGCGCGTGCAGAACACACAATTGGCGGTGCACCGTTGCGTCAGGTTGAGATACAGCGAGTTGCGGATCTGGTACGAGATGGTACCGGACTTGGCTTTGCTGCCGATGCCGTACAGATCGAAGAAATTGAGTTCCACCGTGCGGTGCAGGTCCTGCACGCTGGTGCCGCGCAACTCCGCCAGGAAATTGGCAGTGTGGTTGACGAATGCCGGTTCGTTGCGTTTGCCGCGCATGGGCACCGGCGCCATGTACGGGCAGTCGGTCTCCACGAACAGGCGGTCGGCAGGAATGGTTTTGGCCACGGCGCGCAACTCTTCCGCGTTCTTGAACGTCACCACGCCGGAGAAGGAAATATAAAAGCCCATCGCCAGCGCCGCCTCTGCCAGTTCCTGATCGCCGGTGAAACAGTGGAAGATGCCGGAGCGCGCGTTGGGATCATTCGGATAGTATTCGGACAGGATGGCGATGGTGTCTTCCTTCGCGTCGCGCGTGTGGATGACCAATGGCTTCCTGTGTTCGCGCGCCAGCTCGATGTGTTTGCGGAAATGCTCGCGCTGGAGATCGTGCGGCGAGTAATTCTTGAAATAATCGAGTCCCGTCTCGCCCACCGCGATCACGCGAGGATGCTGGAGCAGTTCCTTCAGTTCGAGGTACGTGTTTTCATCGATGTCCTTGACGTCGTGCGGATGGATACCGACGGAGGCGTAAATGAAATCGTGCTCTTCGGTCAACTCCACCGAACGTGTGCTGCTCGGGATGTCGCACCCGATGTTGACGATGTACTTCACACCGCTCTCGACGGCGCGCTGGATCATCTCGTCGCGGTCGGCGTCGAAGTCCGTCATATCCATGTGTGCGTGGGTGTCGATGATCATTTCACACGCGCTCCCAGCTCCAGTTCCTCGTCGAATCCGGCGAGGACGATTTTGTCCTTGTCGCTTCCGGCCAGTATCATGCCCTGCGACTCGATGCCCATGAGCTTCGCCGGTTTCAGGTTGGCGACCAGAATCACCTTGCGGCCGACCAGTTTTTCCGGCTCGTAACTCTCTGCGATGCCCGCCACCACCTGGCGTTGTTCATTGCCGAGATCGACTTTCAGCTTGATGAGCTTTTTCGATTTCTTCACTTTTTCGGCTTCCACGACCAACGCCACGCGCAGGTCCAACTTCATGAACTCGTCGATCTGGATCAGGTTGTCTCCGTCCGTTTCCGCCGAAGCGCCGTCATCGGAGGCCTTGGCCTCGACCGACGCCAGAATCTTCTCCGCCGCCTTGTCCTCGATGCGCGGGAAAATCTGTTCGCCCTGCTTGATCTCCGTCCCCGCAGGAAACCAGCCCCAGGTGCGAATGGAGGCGAGCCCCTGTTCCTCGATGGAGGTGCCGATGCCCAACTGCGTCATCATCTTCTTTGTCGTGTCCGGCATGAATGGGTAGATGAGGATCCCGATGACGCGGCACGCTTCGGCGGCGTTGTACAGCACGGTGGCGAGGCGTTGTTTGCCTTCGTCGGATTTCGCCAGGTTCCACGGCGCGGTGTTATTGATGTATTGATTGGATGCGTCGAGCAGTTCCCAGATTTTCATGAGAATGCGGTTGTAGGCGAGCTCGTCGTAGAAGTCGTGCACCTGCTCGACCACTTCCTTGGATTTGCCCTTGAGGCCGGCGTCCTCGTCGCCTTCCACACCTGCCTCCGGCACCGTACCTCCGTAATACTTTCCAATCATGTTGAGCGTGCGGTTCAGCAGGTTGCCCAGGTTGTTTGCGAGGTCGCTGTTGACCCTGCCGATGAGCGCCTTGTGCGAGAAGTCGCCGTCGAGACCGAACGGCACCTCGCGCATGAGGAAGTAACGGATGACGTCCACGCCGAACTGGTCGATCAACAGGTTCGGTTCGACCACGTTGCGGAGCGACTTCGACATCTTCTTGCCCTCCACCGTCCACCAGCCGTGCGCGAAGATGTTGAGGGGAGGGGAGATGCCGATGGCCTTCAGCATGGTGGACCAGTACACCGCGTGCGTGGTCAGGATGTCTTTGCCGATCAGGTGATGCGCCGCCGGCCAGTACTTGGTTTTCAGGATTTCTTCCAGACTGCCGTGGATCGAGATGTAGTTGATGAGCGCGTCGAACCAGACGTAGGTGACGTAGTCCTCGTCGAAAGGCATCGGGATACCCCACGGCAGGCGTTCCTTCGGCCGCGAAATGCACAGGTCCTCCAGCGGTTTTTTGAGGAAGCCGAGTATTTCATTCTTGCGCGACGCAGGCAGGATGAACGATTCGTTTTTCTGGATGTGGTCCATCAGCCAGTCCTGATACTGACTCATCCTGAAAAAATAATTGTACTCCTTGATCTTCTCCACCTTGCGGCCGCATTCCGGACAGTTGCCGTCGACCAGGTCCTTCTCGGTCCAGAAGCGCTCGTCCGGCATGCAGTACCAGCCCTCGTAGCTGTCGCGGTAGATTTCGCCCTTGTCGTACAATGCCTGAAGAATCTGGCGCACCACCCGGGTGTGGCGCTCTTCCGTGGTGCGGATGAAGTCGCTGTTGGAAATATTGAAGCGCACCCACAGGTCCTTGAACGGTTTGTGCAGGGCGTCGACATGTTCCTGCGTGGTGCGTCCGGCCTGTTGCGCCGCCTGCTGGACTTTCTGACCGTGTTCGTCGGTGCCGGTCAGGAAAAACACGTCATCGCCGTCAAGCCTGCGGTAGCGCGCGGCGACATCGGCGGCGATGGTCGTGTAAGCGTGGCCGATGTGCGGCACGTCGTTGACGTAGTAAATCGGTGTGGTGATGTAAAAGGTTCGGTTCATTTCAGTGGTGAATGCGGTTGAGGGTTAGCTGGCCGGTTTGGGCGGCTGGACGGCCTGCGGGGGCAGGTGCTCGCGCAGTTCTTCCAGATCATAGTACATGATGAAATCGTCCTCAAGGCGAACGGTCACCTTCTGTTTCAGGATGTCGTTCTGGATGACGCGGCCCTTGCCGTCCGGAGTCGAAATGGTTTTACCCAGCTTGGGCATTTCTTTAATGAGGTCCTTGTAGATATTGTGTTCGTATTGCAGGCAACACATCAGCCGACCGCACACGCCTGAGATCTTGCTGGGATTGAGGGCGAGGCCCTGGTCCTTGGCCATGCGGATGGTAACGGGGGTGAACTCCGGCAGGAAGCGCGAACAGCAGAGCTCCTCGCCGCACACACCGTGGCCGTTGATCGACTTCGCTTCGTCGCGCACACCGACCTGCCGCATCTCGATGCGGTGACGCAGCCGCGAGGCGAGTTCCTTGACCAGTTGGCGGAAGTCGATGCGTCCTTCTGCGGTGAAGTAGAACACCGACTTGTTGAGTTCCTCGAAGAACACCACGCGGCTCAGATTCATCGGCAGTTTCAGGTTTACTATCAGGTCCCGACACATAACAGTGGCCTTGGACTCGCGCTCGCATTTGTTTTGTTCGTGTTGGAGGTCTTCCTGGTTTGCAAGGCGTATGACTTTGGGCGGACGGCACGCGTCCTTGCGTACGTTGAGGATTTTATTGGACGCCACGACGCCGATCTGCAGACCGTCTTCGGTTTCAACCATCACTTCCATGCCGACACGCAACTGGAGCGTGTGCGGATCGCACACCTGTGTTTTGTCGCGACCACGCAGGCGAACCCCGATCACGAATTTGGGCCGGGACGGCTCCGCACAGGCATCACCTTCTGTGGTACTGGGATTCAAAGTTTCGTTTTGCATGGTTTCTTCCTCACGCGGCCTCACAGAATTGCATCAGCATGTTTTCCAGAGTCAACTGGACGTTGGCGTTCCGTTCCAGAAGATTGCGGGTGCGGAACACGGATTCCATCATATGAAGGACAGCGGACCGCGGCTTCGCCTGGGCAAGGGGGCCGAGCCGGCCTGCGAGGTCGCGGTTGTTCAGCGACTCCGTACCGCATCCCGCCTGCAAAAGGGCGACGTCGCGCAAAAGGCCCAGCAGTTCTTCAAGAATCTTTTTAATCTGGGGCAGATCATGTCCCCGGCCGGTCTCCCGGCACCACGCGAAAAGCAGGTCCATACGGCGGAAGCTGAGTTGACTCAAAAGAGCCAGCAATTCCTCGCGGTAACGCGCGATCTCCGCCACATCCTCCGCCAAGGCCCGCGCAACCTGACCTTGCGAGCGCAGGACGCGTAGTTCAATTTCCTCATCAAGCATGCCTTCCGCATCTGGATGCGATTCCAGTATGGCGCGCAGGGCTTCCTGCGGCAGGGGATGGAACCGCACTCCCTGGCACCGCGAGATGATGGTCGGGAGCATCTGGTACGGATTCGCCGTCACCAGAATGAGTACCGTGGCGGCGGGGGGCTCTTCCAGTGTTTTCAGGAAAGCGTTGCAGGCCTGGAGGTTCATTTTCTCCACGCCGTCGACCACTGCTACCTTGTAGCGGCCTTCATAGGGAGTGAAGCCCAGTTTCTTTTGCAGGTCGCGGATTTCGTCGATGCTGATGCTGGTATCGCGCGACGAGGCTTTTTTCGTCGGTTCCAGCAGAAATACGTCCGGGTGCTGTCCCAAATGGATTTTGCGGCAGGGAGCGCAATCGCCACAGGCGTCATGGGGGCCGGACTCGGCGCAGTTCAGCGCCTTGGCGAACTCCAGGGCGGTTCGCTTTTTACCCACGCTTTCAGGGCCGAAGTAGAGATAGGCGTGTGCCACCGTGCCTTGTTCCAGCGCACGGCCGATTATATGTTTAGCCTGGCCTTGGCCAAGGATGGTTTCGAAGCTCATGTCTGATTAAAAACTTCATATATTCAATCGTTTACGATATAAACGCTAGTTTTCTGATTAAATAGTGTCTGGCTTTCTTAAGCTTGCAGAAAGCGCGGCAAAATCCCTGTTATGGGCCGTGCTTATGAGCAAACCTCTTCATATTATTATATGGCCCCGTTCCTGTAAATGAAAAAGCCCGCAAACGGGTGGTGACAACGCAGGCCGCGGTGGATTGGAAAAATGTTGGTTTGATATTGAATACTAATTTGGATTTTGCTATAAATTTGCCCTGTTTGCTACAATATGGAAGAAACGTGAATTCAATCGTATGGATATCCTGATATGGCAGTAGCCGAACGAGCCAAACGCTCCGCACAAAGAAAACGTAAACCGAAAGAGTTAGCGGTCATCAACGAGGCCTGCACCGGATGCAGTGGCTCCCCCATTTGTATCACCGAGTGTCCGGTTGAGAACTGCATGTACGAGATTCAAAATCCGTATGCGCCGGCTTTCAATGTGGTGATGGTGGATGAACTGCTCTGTATCGGTTGTAAAAAATGTGTCTCCAAAGGCCCCATGGATACGTTCCTGGAGGGATGCCCGTGGGACGCCATTGACATGCTCCCGTTGGCCGATTACGAAAAGAAATACGGAGAAATGCCTTACTGAGGACACGGCGGGCAGGCCTCCGGGTTCCGCAAGAGGGAGTGGGTAAGCGGAATCCAAATGCTTTCCCCATTCCAGTCTAATCTGCGTTGGCCATCCTGACGCTGGATTTTTCAATTGACAGGTGAGAAGTTCGGCGTTATTTTTTGCGGCCCAAACGGTCTAGATGTGACGCGACCCGGACCGGCCCCTGTTGCAGGGTAAAGCATTGAGGTGAGGGGCGGTTTTGGCAGTTGCCAGTATTCCTTTCTCCCAAATTCGAGCGAACACCGCGCGAACATTTCAGATTTTTGTCGAATCCCGGAAGTCCTTGAGGAAACTCAGGAATTTCTTTTGGCAAACAAGGACCATGATTGGTATGATGAGGCGTTTTCAGCCTAATCCGGCCTTGTTTCCCCTGACAAAAAAATGAAATCCGGGAGTTCCCTACGCCAGGGCCTGAGTTACGCGTTCAGACTGGGCACTGAGTTGACCGTCGCCACCCTCATCGGGGCTTTGATGGGGTACGCGCTGGACCATTTTCTGGAGACGGACCCTTGGTTTCTTGCGGTCGGCGTGTTGTTCGGCGGTGCCGCCGGGGTCCTCAATGTGTACCGGACGGCAATGAACATGGAGCAGGACTGGGGGCCGGACGCCCCGGAAGGCAAAAACGACAATAAAACGGATTTGGACGACGGTCCTCCGGATCCCAACCGCGACGATTAAAAGAAATATTGAGGAATGGAAAACCCGCTTCACCACTTCGAATTGCACCCCATCATCCCCATCCAGTTTCTGGGGCTCGACCTTTCCATTAACAAGGCGGTCATCGTCATGTGGATGGGTGTCGCCCTGGTTTTTTCCTGTTTATGGTGGTGATCAAAGGCGGCCTCAGGCTGGTACCCGGCAAGGGGCAGAGCGTCGCCGAAGTTTCTCTCGAATTCGTTCGGGGCATGGTTGATGAATTCATTGGCGAGGACGGCAAGAAGTACTTCTCCTTTGTCGCCACCCTCTTTTTCTTCATTCTGGTATGCAACCTGATTGGCCTCGTGCCCGGTTCTTACACCATGACGAGCCAGTTGGTGGTCACCGGCGCATTCGCCCTCATCATCTTTTTCATGACCCTGGTCATCGGCTTTGCCAAACATGGCGGGCACTTTTTGAGTATCCTCGTGCCACCGGGTGTGCCCAAACTCATGATCCCGTTCATGATCCCGATTGAAATAATCAGCATGCTGGCCCGGCCGGTATCGCTTTCCGTGCGTCTCTTCGCCAATATGACCGCGGGCCACACGGTGCTGGCTGTATTGTTCGCATTGACGCTGTCAGCTCCGGCGTGGGTCAGCTGGATGCCGTTCGGGTTCACTGTCGTCATCAACGTATTGGAAGTCGCAATCGCATTTATTCAGGCTTATATATTCACCGTCCTGACATGTGTTTACATCGGGGACGTCATTAAATTGCATTAAATCAATCATCAAGAGAGGAGTTCCAGGATGGAAGCAGCTGCCGCAGCATATTTGGGAATGGGCTTGTGTGCCGCAGGGTTCTTCGGTGCGGCGATCGGTATCGCCAATATCTTCGCCACGACCATCGAGACCGTAGGCCGTCAGCCGAATGCCGAAGGCCGCGTGGCCAAGTATTGCTGGATCGGTTTCGCGCTGGTTGAAGCCGTTGCGCTGTACGCGTTGGTTCTTGCCTTTATTCTGATGGGCAAAGCGTAATCGCACTCTAGTGACGCGCCCTCCGGGGCGCATCCAGGTACGGCAACCTTTATGAACAACCTTCATCCCAGGTCACCCGGACAATGCCACAACTAGAGCAGGTATCGGTATTTTCTTCATTGATCTTCTGGTCGATCGTTTCGTTCGCCCTTCTTCTGTTTCTGTTGAAGAAGTACGCGTTCCCTCCCATCCTGCAGATGCTGGAGGAGCGGCAGAAGAAAATTTCCGGAGACATCCAAAACGCCGAAGCCATGCGGGCTGAAGCGGAAAAAATCAAGAAGGAGTTTGAGGACCAGCTCCAGACCGCGCACGACAAGGCGAACACCATTGTCCAGTTGGCGCACGACGAGTCCCGCAAACTGCAGGAAAAAACCCTAAACGAAACCCAGGCTAAAGTTCGGCAGATGCAGAAGGAAGCCGAGCACGAAATCCGGGTGGCGCGCGACAAACTGATGGGCGAGATCCGGCAGTATGTTTCCGTTTTGACCATCGCCTCCACCGAAAAAATCCTGCGCCGCACCATGCAGGACGACGACAAGAAGCGGCTGGTGGACGAGTCCATTGACGAAGTGGTCCGCAACCTGGAAAAGAACTAGGCGCGGCGGCGTTGGCCGTCCCGTCGTGAAATGAAGACACGATGATTGAAAACCAGATAGGCAAACGATTTTCCGAAGCGTTGTCCGCATCAATCCAGGACAACGCCAAGTTGCAGGAAGCACTGGACAACCTGTGTGATCTGGACGATGCCATTCAGTCCGACCCCGCACTACCCAAGTTTTTTCTGCATCCCGCCATTACGGACGACAAGAAGCTCGCGTTCGTGATGTCGCTTTGCGACAACATCCCGGCGGGCAAGGAAGTGCGCAAAGTGGCGGAGATGCTGGTTCAGCGAAACAAGATGGCCTATCTGAAAAACATCCGGGAATACTTTGAAAAAACGGTGGCCGATCGGCTCAATCAGGTGCGGGTGAAGATCGTGGCTGCCCATCCTGTATCCGAGGAACAACTGAATAAACTGAAATCGTCCCTGGACCGGGCTTTGGGAAAAAGCGCGGTGATCGACAGCCAGGTGGACGAGTCGTTGCTCGGCGGCATCCGTGTCAGTATCGGAAGCTGGGTCGCCGATGCCACCATCAAGAACCGCCTGGCGCTGTTGCGACGGTCGATTGAGAAGGAGGAGGTCCTACTGTGAGTCTTAGAGCGGATGAAATCAGCACCCTGATCCAGAAGCAGATCGAAGGGTTTGAGTCCGAAATCGAATTGAAGGAAACCGGCCGCGTCATCTCCGTCGGCGACGGCATCGCGCGCATCTACGGCCTCGAACAAGCGATGGCGGGCGAACTGGTGGATTTTCCGAACGACGTCACCGGCATGGTCCTGAACCTGGAAGAGGACAACGTCGGCGCCGTGCTCATGGGATTCGACAACCTGATCAAGGAAGGCGACGAAGTCAAACGCACCGGCCGCATCATGGACGTGCCGGTCGGACCGGAACTGGTCGGCCGCGTGGTGAACGCGCTGGGTGAGCCGATCGACGGCAAGGGCCCCATCAACGCCAAACAGCGCGGCCCCATCGAGCGCATCGCCCCGGGCGTCATCGACCGCAAATCCGTTCACGAACCCATGCAGACCGGCATCAAGGCCATTGACGGCATGATTCCCGTCGGACGCGGTCAGCGCGAATTGATCATCGGCGACCGTCAGACGGGCAAGACCGCCGTCGCCACCGACGCCATCATCAACCAGAAGGGACAGAACATGTTCTGCATCTACGTCGCCGTCGGCCAAAAGCGGTCCACGGTGGCGCGCGTCGTCAAGACGCTGGAAGAGCACGGGGCGATGGATTACACCATCGTTGTCTCCGCCAGCGCCAGCGACCCGGCTCCCATGCAGTTCATCGCACCGTACGCCGGTTGTGCCATGGGCGAGTATTTCCGCGATAACGGCCAGCACGCACTTATCATTTACGACGATCTGTCCAAGCAGGCTGCGGCCTACCGCCAGTTGAGCCTGCTGTTGCGCCGTCCTCCGGGACGTGAGGCGTACCCCGGTGACGTCTTCTTTCTGCATTCGCGCCTGCTCGAACGCGCCGCGAAACTGAGCGACGAATTGGGTGCGGGATCGATGACGGCTCTTCCTATTATCGAGACGCAGGCGGGCGACGTATCGGCCTACATCCCGACCAACGTCATTTCCATCACCGACGGACAGATTTATCTCGAAACCGACCTGTTTTATTCCGGCGTGCGTCCGGCGATCAACGTCGGCCTCTCCGTTTCCCGCGTCGGCGGCTCTGCGCAGATCAAGGCCATGAAGCAGGTGGCGGGTCAATTGCGCCTCGACCTCGCGCAGTACCGCGAGATGGCCGCCTTCGCGCAGTTCGGCAGTGATCTGGATCCTGCCACCCAGGCCCAGCTCGCCCGCGGTGAGCGCCTGGTGGAACTGCTCAAACAGCCGCAGTACCAGCCGCTGTCGGCGGTTCAGCAGGTGGTGTCCCTCTTCACCGGTGTGCGCGGTCACCTGGATGACATCAAGGTGCGTGACATCCGCCGCTTCGAGGAAGGTTTCCTGAATTTCATGGAAGAGAAACACAAGGACATTCTGGACACCATCGAGAAGGAAAAGAAACTCTCCGACGAAACCGAACAGGAACTGACCGCCGCGGTCAAAGAGTTCAAGGGACTGTTTAAATAAATGCCAAACTTACGCGACGTAAAAAACCGCATCCGGAGTGTCAAGAACACTCAGCAGACGACGAAGGCCATGAAGCTGGTGTCGGCGTCGAAACTGCGCCGGGCGCAGGAGGCCATCCTCACCGCCCGGCCGTATGCCACCAAAATGCGCGACGTGCTCAATCACCTGTCGGCAAGGTGCAATCACGATCTGCATCCGCTCCTGAACGACCGCGAGGGAAACAAGGTCCTGCTGGTGATCATCACCGCCGACCGCGGGTTGTGCGGCGCCTTCAACGCCAATATCATCAAGATGGCGTCGCAGATCATCGAGGAAAACCGGGACAGCGACATTTCATTGTTCCTGGCGGGGAAGAAGGGCGGAGACTACTTCAAACGCCGTCCGTACAAGATCCAGGAAAACTATCCGGGCTGGACCAAGGAGTTCAATTACGCCAAGGCGGTGGAAATCGGCGAAAAGCTCGGCGACCTGTTCGTGGAGGGCACGGTGGACCGCATCTTCCTCGTGTACAACGAGTTCAAGTCCGTTCTTCGGCAGGAGGTCATCCGCGAGCAATTGCTTCCCATCGAGCCGGAGGAGACGGAAGACGCGCATCCGGTGGATTACATCTACGAACCGGACGAGGAAAGCATACTGGAGGACATTCTGAAACGGTACATGACTCTTCAGGTGTACCGCGCCTTTCTGGAATCCAGTGCCAGTGAACACGGCGCCCGCATGACGGCGATGGACAATGCCTCGCGCAACGCCAAGGAAATGATCGGCCAGTTGACCCTGTTTTACAACCGCACGCGTCAGGCGTACATCACCAAGGAACTGATCGAAGTGGTCAACGGGGCGGAAGCGCTGAAAGACTGAATTTAAAGAATCGACCAAGACGACCAAGTAAAGGAGCGTTTGATGAACGTAGGAAAAGTCATCCAGGTAATCGGTCCCGTTGTGGATATCAGCTTCAAGGACGGCGAACTGCCGGCCTTGTACAACGCGATCCACATTAAAAAGAAGCCGGAGGGCGGGGAGGAAGAAACCATCACCCTGGAAGTGGCACAGCATCTGGGTGACAACGCGGTCCGCGCCATCTCCATGCACCCCACCGACGGCCTGGTGCGGGGCATCGATGCGGAGGACACCGGTCGTCCCATCTCCGTTCCCGTCGGCGAAAAGGTTCTCGGCCGCATCCTGAACGTCATCGGCGAACCCGTCGATCAGAAACCGAAGGTCGAGTCGCAGGAAACGTGGAGCATCCACCGCGACGCGCCGCCTCTCGACGAGCAGGACACCGGCATGGAAATGCTGGAAACCGGCATCAAGGTCATCGACCTTCTGGAGCCGTACCTGAAAGGCGGCAAGACCGGGCTGTTCGGCGGTGCGGGCGTTGGCAAGACCGTTCTCATCATGGAACTGATCCGCAACATCGGGGCGGAGCACGGCGGTTACTCGGTGTTCGCCGGCGTGGGAGAGCGGACCCGCGAGGGTAACGACCTCTACCACGAAATGATCGAGTCGAAGGTCATCGACAAAACCGCGCTGATCTACGGCCAGATGACCGAGCCTCCCGGCGCGCGTATGCGCGTGGGCCTGACCGGGCTGACCATCGCCGAATACTTCCGCGATGTCGGCGGCCAGGACGTGCTTTTGTTCATCGACAACATCTTCCGGTTCTCGCAGGCGGGTTCCGAAGTATCGGCCCTGTTGGGCCGCATCCCGTCCGCGGTGGGTTACCAGCCGACGCTGGCCACCGAGATGGGCAACCTGCAGGAGCGCATCACCTCGACGAAGAAGGGGTCCATCACTTCCGTTCAGGCGATTTACGTACCGGCGGACGACCTCACCGACCCGGCCCCGGCGACCACGTTTTCTCACTTGGACGCCACCACCGTTCTCAACAGGCGCATCTCGGAGCTGGGCATCTACCCGGCGGTGGATCCGCTGGACTCCACGTCGCGCATCCTCGACCCGTCCATCGTCGGCGAGGAGCACTACGGTGTGGCCCGGGAGGTTCAGCGCATCCTGCAGCGCTACAAGGAACTGCAGGACATCATCGCCATTCTGGGTATGGACGAGTTGACCGAGGAAGACAAGATGCTGGTGGCGCGGGCACGTAAAATCCAGAAATACCTGTCCCAGCCGTTCTTCGTTGCTGAAACGTTCACCGGTGCACCCGGCAAATACGTCAAGGTGGCCGACACCATCACCGGCTTCAAGGAAATCGTCAACGGCAAGCTGGACGACATTCCCGAGCAGGCGTTCTACATGTGCGGCGCCATCGATGAGGTATACGAAAAAGCCGAGAAACTCAAGAAGCAGGGTTGATGAGCATGGCCGAAGAGAATCAGAAACTGCATTTTGTACTGGTCACGCCGGAGAAGGAGATGGTAAACGATCCGAGCGTGGATCAGGTCAACATACCCGGAAGCGAGGGCGACCTGGGCATCCTTCCCCTGCACGCGCCTTTGTTCACCACCATGCGGCCGGGAAGCTTTTCCTATGAAAAGGGAGACGAAATCATTTCCCTCGTTGTGGGTCACGGTTACGCGGAAATCACCAACGACCGCGTGACGGTACTGGCGGAGACGGCCGAATACCTCAGCGACGTCGATGTGGCCCGCGCTCAGGAAGCCAAGGCCAAGGCCGAAGCCATTCTGGCCAAGCCCGATGTTGAGGAAGCCGAACTCCGTGAAGCGCAGAAAAAACTGTTCCGCGCTCTGGCCCGCATCGAAAGCAAAGGCACCGAGTAAGGCTGGGGCCTTCCCCCTTTCTTCTCCAGGGATTTCAGCGTACCCTGATTGATTTTGCCGGGCGGCCTTTAAAAAGTGCGGATGCGCGGGTTCGAAAAGTAGTGCACCAGGTTGTGCACCGTAACGATTCCCACCAGTTCTTCCTTATCCATCACCACCAGGTGGCGGATTTTCTTTTTCGCCATCAGTTTGTTGGCGTCCAGCACCGATTCGTGGCAGTCGATCGTCTGTAGCGGCGTGGTCATGATGTCCCCCACCTTCGCCGTTTTGGGATCGAGCCCCTTGGCCACCACCTTGCGGGCGAAATCGGTTTCGGTGACGATTCCGACAGGTTTCTTTCCATTCACAACCACCAGCGACCCCACCTGTTTCTCGTGCATGAACTCCGCTGCGTCCTTGATGGTATTCGTCTCCGGGATGGTGATCACAGGCGAGGACATGTAGTCGCTCACTTCTTCAATCGGGTTTTCCTGCTTGCGTTTCTTCATTGGAACACCTCCTTGCTTGCCTCGGCGAGCCGGCATTCCACGGCTCATTAGGAAACCACCCATATTGTACGTGGAACCGCAGGGATGTGGGAGAAGAAAGAAAAAATACCGATTTGCAGTAGGAATTAATCTGGAAGGGAAGATTACAATTTCGCCACTTTTTTGCGTGCGGCTTGGGCGGGAGGCTTTAAAACATTTGATAAATAAAGGCCCGTGTACGACTTCGGGTTGGCCGCCACCTTCTCCGGCGTGCCTGACGCCACCACCTCGCCGCCACGGTCGCCGCCTTCGGGACCGAGGTCGATGATGTGATCGGCGGTCTTGATGACGTCCAGGTTGTGTTCGATGATGATCACGGTGTTGCCCGCATCGACCAGTTTCGCCAGCACGTGCATGAGGTGTTCGATGTCGTGAAAATGAAGACCGGTGGTCGGCTCGTCGAGGATGTACAGGGTCTGACCGGTGCTTCGTTTGCTGAGTTCCTTCGACAGCTTCACCCGTTGCGCCTCACCGCCGGAGAGGGTGGTTGCGGGCTGGCCCAGGTGAATGTAGTCCAGCCCCACGTCGGTGATGGTTTGCAGTTTGGTGCGGACGGATGGGATTTTCTGGAAGAACTCGAGCGCTTCTTCGGCCGTCATCTCCAGCACCTCGGAGATGTTCTTTCCCTTGTACTGGATTTCCAGGGTCTCGCGGTTGAAGCGCTTGCCCTGGCACACTTCGCAGGTGACGAAGATGTCCGGCAGGAAATGCATCTCGACCTTGATGATGCCGTCGCCCTGGCAGGCCTCACAGCGGCCGCCCTTGACGTTGAAGCTGAACCGGCCCGGTTTGTAGCCGCGAACGCGCGCCTCCGGCACCTCGCTGAACAGGTCGCGGATCAGGGTGAACAGGCCGGTGTAGGTGGCGGGATTCGACCGCGGCGTTCTGCCGATCGGCGACTGGTCGATGTCGATGACCTTGTCGAGGTACTGGACGCCCTTGATCTTGTCGAATGTCCCTGGTTTGTCGTTGGCTTTCCAGAAATGCTGGGCCAGTGCCTTGTACAGGATGTCGATCACCAGCGTGCTCTTGCCGGAACCGGAGACGCCGGTGACGCAGGTGAGCGCCCCAAGGGGCACTGTGATGTCGATGCTCTTCAGGTTGTTGTGGCGTGCTCCGGTGATCTCGAGAACATGACCGTTGCCCTTGCGGCGTTTGGCCGGTATGGGAATTTCGCGCTTGCCCGAAAGGTACAGACCCGTCAGCGATTTCGTATCCTTAACCAGTTCCTGCGGTGGACCGGAGAAGATCACCTCGCCGCCGTGAATGCCCGCGCCGGGACCCAGGTCCACCACGTAATCCGCGTCGCGGATGGTGTTCTCGTCGTGTTCGACCACGATCACTGTGTTGCCGAGGTCACGCAGGGTGGTGAGGGTTTTAAGCAGGCGGTCGTTGTCGCGCTGGTGCAGGCCAATACTCGGCTCATCGAGCACGTAGAGCACGCCCATGAGGCTGGAGCCGATCTGCGTCGCCAGCCGGATGCGCTGGCTCTCGCCGCCGGACAAGGTCGCCGAGGTGCGGTTGAGCGTCAGGTAATCCAGCCCGACGTCCACCAGGAACTGCAACCGTTCCTTGATCTCCTTCACGATGCGGCGGGCGATGGAGAATTCCTGCTCGGTGAAGGTGAGTTTTTCGAAGTATTCGCTCAACTGGCCAATGGACAGCGAAGTGAGTTCGATGATGTTCTGTCCGCCGACCTTCACCGACACCGCTTCTTTCTTGAGGCGGGTTCCACTGCAGGTGGGGCAGGGCAGGGCGCGCATGTACTGCGCGATCTCGTCGCGGGTCGAGGCCGATTCGGTTTCGTGGTAACGCCGGTCGAGGTCGGGGATCACGCCGTCAAACGTGCCCGTGTAGGATTTCCGCCGTCCATCCTTTTCGTAATAGTATTTGACAGGGTCTTCCGTGCCGTGAAGGAGCACCTCCTGAGTGATTTTAGGCAGGTCCTGAAATGGGGTGCTGAGTTTGAACTTGAACTGCGACGCCAGAGAGTCCAGCATCTGGAAGAAATACACCGTGGTTTTTTTCTGCCACGGATGGATCGCGCCCTGGCGGATGGACAGCGACTTGTCGGGGACGACGAGGTCGGGGTCGATCACCATACGGTTTCCCAGCCCGTCGCACTCCGGGCACGCGCCGGTCGGGTTGTTGAACGAGAACAGGCGTGGTTCCAGCTCCGGATAACTGATGCCGCAATAACTGCATGCGAACTTTTCGCTGAACAGCAACTCTTCCGCCGCGTGGTTGTTCTTCTTGTCTTCGAGGAGCGAGACCACCAGCGACCCGTCTCCCTGGCCCAGTGCCATCTCTACCGAGTCCGCCAGCCGTTTGCCCATATTGGCCTTGATCACCAGCCGGTCGACCACCGCCTCGATGGTGTGTTTGAATTTTTTATTGAGGGCGATGTCGTCTTCCAGCGATTTCACTTCGCCGTCGATGCGCGCCCGCACGAAACCCTTTTTGCGCAGTTCGAGGATTTCCTTTTTGAACTCGCCCTTGCGGCCCTGCACCACGGGGGCGAGGATCATGAGCTTGCGCCCTTCGGGAATGGCCTGCACCTGGTCGACGATCTGCTGGACCGTCTGCGATGCGATCTCCCGGCCGCATCCGTAGCAGAACACGTGGCCGATGCGGGCGTAGAGCAGGCGCAGGTAGTCGTAGATTTCGGTGACGGTGCCGACGGTGGAGCGCGGGTTCTTGCTTGACGTTTTCTGCTCGATGGAGATGGCGGGCGACAGGCCTTCGATGTAATCGACGTCCGGCTTTTCCATCAACTCCAGAAACTGCCGGGCGTAGGCGGAAAGCGACTCCACGTAGCGGCGCTGGCCTTCGGCGTAGATGGTGTCGAAAGCGAGGGACGATTTTCCCGAACCGCTCAGGCCCGTGATCACCACCAGCTTTTCACGCGGAAGTGTGAGGTGGACGTTCTTCAGGTTGTGCTCGCGGGCTCCTTTGATGGTGATGTTTTCGAGTGCCATGATGCGTGGGGTGTTTCTCTAAATTCAGGGTTGCCTGGATTGCGGGAACATGCGTTCCCATTTTTCATCGACAATTTTTTTGATGTCATTGGACATGTGGATCTCCTCCGGCCAGTCCTGCGTGTAGCCTTCCTCCGGCAGTTTTTTGGTGACGTCGATGCCGATGCGTCCGTCGGCCACCTGGATGTCGCGGCGCGGGTCGAGGTTGTTGAACAACTTCCAAAGCACGGTCGAGGTTTGGTTGAGGTCGACATGTGCTTCCAGCGCGACGATGACGCCTGCTCCAGAGAGGCCATCGTCTTCCAGGCAGGCACGGAGAAAGTCACGGCCCTGGTACGGCCGGGTTTTGTCGAGCGCTACCAGCACCACCGGGCGGCGCACGTCCAGACTGCACATCCGCACGGATTCCACTTCCGCGAATTTGCTTTTGATCCGTTCACCCAACTGCGGGTCCGCGGGTACGGGATCGTTCTGCGGCGGATTCGACGGCGGTTCGCCTTCGATCGGCCGGGTGGCGTCGATGCCCAGCTTCGATCCATACAGGGCGTGGTCGGAGGCGTGGTTGAGCACGTCGAGGATGCCTTCGAAAAAAAACAGGTCGCGATTGAAGTCGATGTCGTTCAGCAGCAATTCCAGCACCGCACGTTCATCCTGCACATCGACGTCGCGGTCCACCACGACGATGGTTTTGACGAAGCTCATCTGTCCCGCTCCCCACAGGGTGCTCATCAGCCGGCGCGACTGCATGGGGTAACGCTTGTCGATGGACACGATGACGCAGTTGTGGAACACGCCCTCGAGCGGCATGTTCATGTCCACCAGCTCCGGCAGCTGGGTGCGCAGGAGCGGCAGGAAAATGCGTTCGGTCGCCTTGCCGAGGTAAAAATCCTCCTGCGGCGGGATGCCGACGATGGTGGTCAGATAAATCGGGTCCTTACGATGCGTGACGGCGGTGACGTGGAACACGGGATAATCCCCGTCCTGCGAGTAGTAACCCGTGTGGTCGCCGAAGGGGCCTTCGCGCCGCATTTCTTTAGGATCGATGAAACCTTCCAGTACGATCTCCGCGTTGGCCGGAACTTCCAGGTTCACCGTCTTGCATTTGACCAGCGGCACGGCTTTTTTACGGATGAACCCGGCCAGCAGGAATTCATCGACGCCGTAGGGCAGGGGGGCTGAGGCGGCGTAGCAGGAAACCGGGTCCGCCCCCAGCGCCACCGCCACTTCCATGACCTTGCCCTTCCTTTTGAATTCGTGAAAAAAATGGGCGCCGTCCTTGTGGATATGCCAGTGCATGGCCGTGGTTTTTTTATCGAACACCTGCATTCGGTAGAGACCGACGTTGCGGATCTTGCGGTCAACACTGCGGTTGATGACAATGGGGTAGGTGATGAACCGTCCTGCATCGTGCGGCCAGCACTGGATGATCGGGATTTCGTCGAGATTGACCTGGTCACCGGTTTTGACCACTTCCTGGCAGGGCGCGCTGGAAACCATCTTCGGCGGAAACTGGGATGCCTCCAAAAGTATGGGAAGCATCTTGGCCTTGTCGAGAAGTGTCTCCGGTGGCGCCAGGTGCAGGTACTGGTCGATGTCGCGGGCGATCTTGTCGAGCTTCGTCACGCCCAGCGCGGCCTGGATGCGGCTCCAGCTGCCGAAGGCGTTGATGAGCACCGGCATGGAAGAACCCTCCACGTTTTCGAAAAGTAACGCTTTGCCGCCGCCGTTCTGCTTGGAGACGCGGTCGGTGATCTCGGCAATTTCCAGGATGGGAGAGACCTTCTCGCGGATGCGCACCAGTTCGCCTGCGCCTTCGAGGTGTTTGACAAATTCGGTGAGTGAGTCGAAAATCATCGGGTTGCCGTGGGCGACGGGTTGTTGGAAACGGTTGGACCGGAACCGCAAAAATGCGAAGACTCCATTATAGCTCACTTCACCCCCGCAGGTGGGGACGGATTGCATTTCCCTGTGGGGCCTTGCTGGAAGCGGGGGAGGCCGGGGCGTCATGCTGACTTATTTTCTGAAACGGCTTCTGCAGGGTGTGCCGGTGTTGATCGTGGTGGCGACCCTCACTTTCCTCATCATGCACGCCGTGCCCGGCGGGCCGTTCGACCGCGACAAGAAACTTCCCCCCGAGATCCTCGCCAACATCGAAGCCAAGTACCATCTCGACAAACCCGTTTGGAAGCAGTACCTCCTGTACATGGGGCAACTGGTGCAGGGGGAGATGGGTCCATCGTACAAGTACATCGGGCGCGACGTGAAGGACATCATCAGGGACACGTTTCCCGTGTCGCTCACCCTGGGGCTTCTGGCGGTGCTGGTGACCCTGGGGCTGGGCGTGCCCGCCGGGGTGATTTCCGCAGCGCGCGAGAACACGTTGATCGACCGCTCCTGCATTTTCATCGCCACCCTGGGCATATCGGTTCCCAGTTTTGTGTTGGGCACGTTCCTGATCCTGGTTTTCTCGCACATGCTT
>NZ_HG422173.1:2541188-2546911 GCF_000341545.2 Nitrospina gracilis 3/211 | reverse complement strand
ACATGCTGATGCCCGCGCTGGCTCTGGGTGCGGGGTTCGCGGGTTACATCGCGCGGCTCACCCGCACCACGGTGCTCGATGTGCTGTCGCAGGATTACATCCGCACCGCCCGTGCCAAGGGATTGAAGGAGTCGACCATACTGCTCAAGCATGCCCTGCTGAACTCCGTGACGCCGATCGTGTCGGTGATGGGACCACTCACCGCCGGACTGGTGACGGGATCGTTTGTCATCGAATTCATTTTCTCCATTCCCGGCATGGGCAATTACTTCATCACCGCCGTCACCAACCGCGACTATCCATTGATCATGGGTGTGACCCTGGTGTACGCGGTGCTGATCGTGCTGGCTAACATTGCCGTCGACCTGCTGTATGTGAAGCTCGATCCCCGCGTTAAATTGAGTGGAGAAAGGGCCTGATGCGCGCCATGTGGAGCCGGTTTTCCCTGGCTGCAAAACTGAGTGCCTGCTTCCTTGCGGCCATCGCATTGGCGGCGCTGTTCGCGCCGTGGCTGACACCGTTCTCGTTTGAGGAGCAGGACACCCTGAACGCGCTCGCCGCGCCCGATGCGACGCACTGGATGGGCACCGACCGCCTGGGCCGCGATCTGTTTTCGCGCATGTTGTATGGAGCGCGTGTGTCTCTGTTTCTCGGCGTCGGCACCACGCTGATTGCGCTGGTCATCGGCACCGTGTACGGGGCCATTTCCGGTTATATAGGCGGACGCATCGACAATTTCCTGATGCGGGTGGTGGATGTGATTTTTGCCCTTCCCGACCTGTTGCTGATTATCCTGATCATGGTGGTGCTGGGCCGCGGGTTGACCAGTATTTTCCTCGCGCTCACCATGGTGAGCTGGGTGACGGTGGCGCGGCTGGTTCGGGGCGAGGTGCTGCGCATCAAGGAATTCACGTTTGTCGAGGCGGCGCGCGCATTGGGGGCGGGACACCGGCGTATTCTGTTCTCCGAAATCGTGCCCAACCTCTGGGGCGTTTTGATCGTCACGATGACGTTCCGTATCCCCGTAGCGATCCTCGCCGAATCGACGTTGAGTTTCATCGGGCTGGGCATCGCGCCGCCATTCAGCAGTTGGGGCACGCTGGCCAACGACGGCTGGACGGCGATCAAGTTCTACCCGCACCTCATTGTATTTCCTTCACTGGCCATCTTCCTGACCATCCTGGCCTTCAACTTTTTAGGGGAGGGACTGCGCGACCATTTCGATCCTCGGAAGTCGTCTCTGGAAATTAATTGAAGGCCTGTCAGAAAGGGGGTTTTCATTCCGGTCCGGGAGATTTAGAATAGATATAAGACATTGATAAGAATTTAATTAGATACGGAGGGAGCCATCGTTTTCACGCGATTAGAATTGAGGTTGTTTCATGTTGACATCCCACTGAAGTTGATTAAAATACGCAACTCAAGCTGAATGGGCTTGAGTTGGGTTGTATTGAGGACGGTGCACTTTATGTCTCGAATTAAAGCCGACCTGATTTGCGAGATCATTCGCAAATCGCAGACCAATTATTTCGAAAAACAAGGTTGGTCGGATCCTGGTAAGCCAGAAATCAGCGAGCAGTTCGTTCTCGAATGGGTGAAAAATCACGCCAAGCAATACCGTGAGTATTACGTGGCGCAGTTGCAGATGTATTCCACCACACGGCTGGGTGAAATTTTGAAAGCCCTGACTGAGAGTGGAAAGGATCTCACAGATGTCATTCACCGTGCGCCGCAGTTTGCGGAGAAACCCAATTCGGGACCGGTACCCAGATAATTAAAACGCTCTGACTTGATCGATGGCCGATACGAATCCGAAGAACGAAGAGAAGCAACCCGCCGAAGGCAAACCGACCGCTTCGGAATCCACTCCCAAGCCAGATCCCGCGGCCCCGAAACCGGAAGGTGGGGAGAGTGCGTCCGAGAAACCCGCTCCGGCTGCCGTAGCGAAGTCCGCAGCCTCCGCCGGAGCCAAGCCCGCTCCCGCCGCAGGGGCGAAACCGGCCGCGCCGGGAGCGAAACCTGCGGCTGCCAAGCCTGCCGCCAAACCCAAGGTTGAAAAGAAACCGCTCATCGATAACGGCGACGGCACCATCACCGATCCCAACAGCGGGTTGATGTGGAAAAAGACCGACGCGTGGATCGACACCAAAAAATTCTATACCTGGCCGCAGGCTCCCGAATACGTCGACAAGGTCAACAAGGAAAAGTTCGCGGGTCACGACGACTGGCGCATTCCCAGCAAGGCGGAAGCCGCGACGCTGGTGGACAAGACCAAGAAGCACATGGACAAGAACGGAACCGAGTACCCCTTCGACCCGATTTTTGAAATCGGTTGTGCTGCGGTTACGTGGATTACCGAGTGTACCGAGGAAAAAGTGGTCCGTTTCGATTACAAGATCGGCAGTGAGTTCACCTATCCCCCGTGTGAGCTCTGGTCATCCATCCGCGTGGTGCGGAATGCCGAGGGTTACGAAGACGTACCGAAACCGGGAGCCGCTCCGGCGGCGAAACCCGCGCCCAAACCCGGTGCTCCTGCAGCGGGAGTGAAACCGGCGGCCCCGGCGGCAGGTGCGGCCAAGCCCGCGGCACCTGCAGGAGACAAATCGGCAACCCCCGCACCCAAACCCGATGCTCCCGCGGGCGAGAAGGCAGCACCACCCCCTGCGGCAGACAAGCCCAAGCCGACCGAAAGCCAGTCCACTCCTACCGCTTAAAGATACGCTTCCGTTTCTCTAGTTGGAGGACCCTTCCACTTCCCAGCGGAGCTTCCTTTATTTTTCCCTCATCCAGTTCCTCAGGATCTTTGCCGTAGCAGCCGGTTCCCGGTCGACGAAAGCCTCCACCACTTTGCGGATGGCTTCGCCTTCCGTCATGCCTGCCCTGGCCATCATGGTTTCGTCCGGTGAGCGGGATCGGGGGAGTGCAGGGGGGCGCGTTGCACTCGCGGCTTTACGTTTTCTGACCGTGCGGTGCGGGGTTTGCCGCCTGTCCTCTGGAAAAAGCAGGTAGGCCAGGCCGACGGCACAGAGAATGATGATCAGCAGGAAGAGGAAGGGAAGGCTCATTTCCCCGCCTCAAGCCGCGGCTTGGGCAACGCGAAACTTGACGATGAAGTCACCCCGTTTTTTGCTGGTACGTTCGCGGCTTCCCGCTCCGGGAATGCGGTATTCCTCGCCGGTCAGGGTGCCGTCCTCCACCTCGATGGTTTCCTTCCCATCCAATGTTTCGACCTCCAAGGGACCGCCATTTTCCGCGAGTTCGGCAGGGATGGTGATGTCTGCGTAGATATCCGACTGCACGCGGCGAAATCGGGGATGCGGCTGGATGCATACCTTGAGCAACAGGTCACCCGGCGGGCCGCCGTTTCTACCGCATGCGCCTTCACCCTGCAAACGCAGAGTGTACTGATCCGCAACCCCTCCCGGTACGTCCACATTCACCGAGACCGGCTCGACGATGCGTTGAATCCCCTCACAGACCGGGCAGGCGTCCTGGTCGGTATTCAACCCACTACCGTTGCATTCCGGGCAGGTGACGTATTTTTCGTAATGAAAGGGGAGGGTTCCACCCAGCGCTGCCGTGATGAAGGGAATATCCAGCATGAACTGAAGATCGAATCCCTGAGTGGGCATGTCCGGGTCGAACTGCGGTTCCTCATCAAAATCCGGCCGTGGCCCGGCATCACGGAAATCCTCCCGGGGACCCTGCCGGGTGTATTGTCGGGCGTAGTCGTACGCACCCTGCCACGGGTTTCCTCCCCGGTAAGAGCGGCCGCTTCCCCGCGGTGCTCCGGTGCCCTGCGAACGCATCTGGTCATATTGTTTGCGTTTTTTAGAGTCGCTCAGGGTGGTGTAAGCTTCGGAAATCAGTTTGAAGGTTTCTTCCGATTTGGAACTGCCCTGGTTGATATCCGGATGGTGTTTCTTGGCGAGATCCCGGTAGGCTTTTTTGATCTCTTTCATCTTCGCCGCCTTGGTGACGCCGAGGATTTTATAATAATCTTTGGATGCGGAGACGGGCATGGCCGGGATTCCCTTTTAGAGCAGTCTGTGAATACTGTTGTTCATTCTATCCCCATGCGGGAGGCAGTTCAACCCGCGGACCGCCATCGTGGAAGCGCCTTTTCCGAAAATGAGGAGGCCTCCTGTTCCTTTCCGGAGGAAAGCGTTTCGATGATTCGATCTCTCAGTTCCCGGCTGCGAAACGGGTAGAACTGGTCCCGGAGGACGAGGGTGTATACCGCGGCGCCCCCGTGCCGCCGGTCCGGCTGGGGTAGCATGTGGATTTTCTCCGAACCGGCTTTTTCAAGTTCCGAAAACTGGGCGGGACTCCACGTTTCCTGGATCAGGAGCCCTGCAAAATGGACCCGGTTTTCCTTCACCGTTAAGTATCCCACGTCAATGAAGGAAGGCATCATTCCCAATCCCACCCCCGAATGGGGCCGTTGGCCGATCAACATGGCCAGAATCCCGGGTTGGTGGGATCTTGCAGGAAGTTGCTTTGTACGGTTGACGTAAAGCCGGATCAGCCAGTGTGAGTAGTCGAACCATCGGAAGGAAACTGAAAAACTGAAAAGAGCGTTGAAGGCCATCAGAAAATAGTTTGGAAAGATGACGTAGTAAACCATCAAAGCCATGGATACCGCAAGCGCCAGGCTGAGAGACAGGTTCATGAGCACCCCTGTCCAGTAAACGGCAAGCAGCTTGCGTCCGGAGCGTGGCTGGTGTTTCCACAGGTAGTGTTTGCGGAAAATGAGGTAGCACGTTCCCGCGCCCAGGGTGGCGGAAAGGGTTGGAAGGGGAAATATGAACATCAAGAGAATGTACAGTACAAAGAAGAATTCGATCATGATTTTCTATTGTAACGCAGGCCCGGGCAGGGTTGTATAATGAAAGCGGAAGGGGCTTTTTTCGAAAGAAGGTGGTGCGATGTTTCGATGGAAAAGCCTGCTTGCCGGGCTGGTTCTGGCCGGGGTGGCGTTCGGATGTGCTCATCCGATATCCGGTTCCCTGCGCGAACAGACGAACATGGAATTCAGCCTGCAGCGTATCATGCAGAGGCCTGAACATTTTACCGGGGAAAAGGTGGTGCTGGGAGGCATCATTGTCCAGACTCGCAATTACAAAGGGTGGTCGGAGGTCGAGATCATTGAGGTGCCTTTGACCTGGACCGGACGTCTGGACGACCGGGATGAGTCCTCCGGCCGGGTCATCCTGCGGTATGAAGGATTTCTGGAGCCGGAGATTTACAGCAAGGACCGGGAGATTACCGTTGGAGGCACCGTGACCGGATCGAAGACCGGTACCATTGACAATGCAGAATACAAATACGTCGTCGTGAGCGTTGAGGAACTCCGTCTATGGGAGAAAAACGAATACGTTTATTACGGCTACCCCTACTATGGTTATTGGGGATATTGGGGGCCGTACTATTCGCCCGCCTGGTATTACCGTCGGGGGCCTTACTGGTGGTGACAGACATAAAAATTAAAAAGGTGGGGCTTCTGTGTATTTGGGTGCTGGGAATGGGAGGGTGTGCCGGAGTCATCTCTTCCGATCTGGTGAAGGCAAGCAGGCCGCAGGCCCCATTCACAGAAATCCGCAGCACACCCCAGGATCATCTGGGCCGCAATGTGGTCCTGGGCGGAAGCATCCTAAATGTCAAGAAAGAGGGGACAGTGACCGTGGTGGAAGTGCTTCAAAGGCCTTTGGGGCACCATCTGC
>NZ_HG422173.1:2533987-2541088 GCF_000341545.2 Nitrospina gracilis 3/211 | reverse complement strand
AGATGGGGGATGATACCGGGGGCCGTTTTCTGGCCAGGATCGAGGCAATCGATAAAAAAACAAGCTGGAACCGAAACGGGAGATCACGGTAGCGGGCAAGGTGACAGACGAAACGATGCGTCCACTGGATTTTACCACTTACACCTATCCGGTGATCCAGGTCGAGGAATACCACCTGTGGCCGAAATGGAAGCAGCCCAGTCCGCCAAGGGTTAATTTTTATGGGGGCGCTTCAGGGTCCTTTTAGGGTTTAACTACTGGCGGAGCGTCACCTCGCCACTTTCGAAAGCGATCTCCTCTCCGGAATCGAGGTGCACCACCAGCCGGCCATCGTCATCCAGATCCATGGCGATGCCGGAATGAGTCCGGTTGCCGTGCCGGAGTAGAATGGGTGTGCCCAGCATGCGTGTGTTCTGCCTCCAGTGGGATAAGATAAGCCCTACATTATCTTCAAGTAAAATCTGATAGTAGCTATATAAATTTCTAATAATATTGATCAATAATTCGTAACGGGCTGGGTGAGTTCCGGTTTCAATCAGTATGGAGGTGGCGAGACCGGCGATATCCTCAGGAAACCCGGCCTGACTCACATTGAGGCCGATGCCAATGACCACCCCGGGATGCGGGCCATCCACCACTTGCTCTGACAGGATGCCGCCCAGCTTGCGGTTGTTAAGCAGGATGTCGTTGGGCCATTTGAGGGTGGCGTTCTGCGAGTCAATCTGGTTGAGGGCTTCCACCACGGCCACTGCCGCCATGAGGGTCAGGTGGGGAATCTCGTCTTGGTCGAGTGTGGGCTTCAGGATCAGTGAAAAGTAGAGCCCCGTGTCCGGCTCGGAATACCAACTGCGGCCGAGACGCCCCTTGCCTTTGGTTTGAGAATCCGCGAGGACGACGGCGCCTTCTTCGGCACCCTGAAACAGCAAATTTTTCGCGAGATCGTTGGTGGAATCCACCTGATCATAAGCTATAATTTTCCCGGCCCAGGGAAGGGTTTGCAATTGATTTTGAATCGCATCCAGTTCTTCCTGTGAGTAAGGCATTGCAGATTTTCCCAGAATGAGGGGTTCAATGACCACCGGGTGGCACGTCCCACCCTTTTGTATATTCCAAAAGAACTATGGAATCCATTAAAAGAGCCTGCAAATATTTTTACTATCGGTTTATCCGGTTGCAGGCGAGCCCCGAAAAGCTGGCATGGGGGATGGCGTTGGGTCTGTTCATCAGCACGACGCCCACGTTTGGGTTCCAGATGGCTCTGGGTTTCGTGACAGCCGCGTTCTTTCGGGTCAGCAAGCTGTGCGCCCTGATCGGGGTGCAGGTCACCAACGCCCTCACAGCTCCTTTCGTCTATGCTGGGACCTATTATCTGGGGGCGGTGATTCTGAACCGCCCGTTCAAACAGGAATACCTGGAAAACCTGTCCTGGGGCAGTTTGTGGGAGATGGGACCGGATGTATTTGCTTCGCTTTGGGTGGGGGAGTGATTGTAGGGGTTATTCTGGCTGTTATCGGATATTTCGTCGTTCTCGGCATCGATACCAAGTCGCATTTGCAGATTGTGCGGGCCCGCAGGCAGCTGGACAGGATGAAACGAAAAAATCCACCAATCTTTGAAAAAATTGATTGAATTGTTATCAAAATATTGATACAAACCTATTTCTAAATTGCATCTCAGGCATGCAAGCCAGCAAGTCTTTATTGAGGAGAACATTAATGAGAAAACTGGTGATTTTCTTGATGTTGAGCATGTTCGCCATTGCGGCGTCCGGGTGTGAAAATGCCCAGGGGCCCTGTCCGCATGGTATTTGTAAGCAATCTTATTATGAGGACAAGGAAGCTCCTCCCAAAGAGTAATTTCGAGCCGGATTTTCAGGCCGAACAGGCCTCCCTCCCAGCAGCCGGATAGATATAAGGTGATTCGAATATCCAGGCAGTTTTGCTCCCTGACCCGTTTTTGACTTATTGGACGTTGAAGGCCCAAAGTCTGGGGTAGGACTGCCTTTCTTTCTTCCCTTTCCAAGCTCGGTGGACTTTCCCGTTTGAAACCCGATTCCCAAGGTGCGTCTGGTCCACTGAATTTTTGACACGAAAAGCAGCCCTTTTGATAGAATAAGACCGTTTTCCAGGGTTGTTTCCATCCTTGGCGGTCTTGGGGCCGCTGGACCCGATTGTAACCAAACTAGAAAAGGTGAGCTGAGTTCAAGTGGATATGGATCAAGATCCCGTTACCGTAGAAGAAGTGAGAGAGGTCCAGGAACTGTTCAAGGCAGGGTATCAGTACCACCGGGAGCAGAAGTACAAGGAAGCGATCGCTGAATTCAAAAAAGCCTCTTCCATTCGCCCCATTGATGAAGAACACTTGAATGAACTGGCCAAGCGCCTGAAAGCCATGTCGGTGAAGCTGGTTCAGGAAAGCCTCGCCTACATGGGGTGTGCGACCAATCATTTAAAAATGATGGTGGATCAACTGGACCCGGATGAGCGGGAAGCCGTGCCTTTGGATGAAACGCTGAAAGAACAGTTCGAAAAATGGGATGAAGAATAACCCTCTTCCTTTTTTTAAGGGAAGTTGGTTATGGACCAGCAAATCTTGAACGATGTCCTCCGCCAGGAGATACGGGAGGGCAAGATTCCTCTCAGTCTGGGCAAAACCTGCCCGGTCGAGTGCACATTCTGCTACGAAAAAGATCACAGCTACCGCCCCACCGTCGATGTGCCCCGCACCACGGAGCAACAGTGGCAGAATATCCTTGAAGAAATTAAAAGGATCCCGACACGCCCGGGCCATTCCTGGCTTCTGGGTGGCAATGAATACATGGAATGGACGGACATCTTCCTGCATCCCCGGGTGATGGACTGGCTGCAAGAGTTTCTGGACACGACCGATAAAAGCGTCACGTTTTTTACGGTTGGTTTTGTCCAACCGGAACGCATTCATCGCCTGGCCGAGCGTTACCCGGGGCGCATCAGCTTCGAACTGTCTGTCATCACCCTGGGTGAGTACCGCAAAAAGCTTCTGCCGCATGGCCCCACCGTGCGCCAGCTCATGAAGATTCTGGACGGGCCCGCCGTCACCTCCGCCAACTTTTATTCCTTCGGACCCAACACCATGTCCGAAGACGCGCAGACCATTTCCCGCATCAACAAAAACTGCCTGCTGTGGATGGGGTGTCTCACCCCACTCAAATACATCGACCGGGAAACGTCGCACCTCATGCGTCAGGGGCGACACTACCTGGCGGAGGAAAGCCGCAAAATCTATTACGCCGATCTGCCGAACACGCAGATGCTCCACACCGAGCCTTACATATCCACCTTTCTCGCGCGCAATAAAATTCTCAAAACCTTCGACGCCTGCGAACTGGAGAAAAACGATCATGTGGTTGTTTCCGGGTGCGTGTACCGCATTCTCCAGACATTCCGCCGGCACAGGGCGCGTTTCCTGTATGTGCCGAACGACACCCTGGGGGGTGACTCGGACTGTTCGACCCTGCTCACGTTCAACGATATATCCAAACGATTGACCCACGAGACCCGGGTTTATATTCCCAAGGTAATCATGGAGCATCCCTCACGCGGGGAAAGGGACATCTCCGGCGTCACGTTCGACGAATTCAAAAGCTGGTTTCCGCGAACCCGGTTCCGGATCCTGCACAAGGTCAACACGCAGGTGTCCAACAAGAAACTGTACGAAAAGGGGTATCTTAAAAATTATGTGGAGGATTACCTGGGCAACCCTCTGCATAAAAAGGTGGAGGCGGTGCCGCTTCCAAACTGAAGTCCGTAGGGTCCCAATGGGGGCGTTGGGTAAACAGGGAGGCTTCCCGTTTCTTGCGGGAAGTGGTTACAGGGGGAATGAAACATGGGGTATCTGCTGAAAGTGGTGTTTGTGGACAACAGCGAACTGGTGCTGGAAGACACGCAAAAACATTTTGTCAGTGATGACCTGGAAGTACTGGAAATCACCACCACCCACGAGGTGCTGATCGTGCCCATGCGCCAGATCAAGTATGTATCCTGCGATGCCACGATTTTTAAAGAAGCGGTGCGGGGGTGAAGGGACTGCGCCCCGGAATCCGGAGCGGAGCCTTCGTTACATTTTAAGGCGGATTTTTTCAGCCAGCTTTTCTCATCGAAGCGGTGCATGGCGTATTCCAGGTAACGGAGTTCCGTGTCCGTCAGTCGGCGTCCGTCCACCTGCGGCTGTGCAGGCGGGGTGGTGTCCTCGCCGTGGTTCGGGCCGGGTTTTTCCCCCACACCTTCCATGCTTCCCGGAAACCGGTCGGCGACCGACCCCGGAGGACTGGAGTGGATGTATTCATCCAGCTCCTCCAGACTCAGAAACAGATTGAAGACCGACGACTCGTTGATGTATCCCTTGCCGCCGATTTCTTTCAGAATGCCGCGGATTTCCTCGGAATTGACGATGGCGTTCATGATGGCTTGGTTGAAACGCTCGTATACCTCATCCAGATAAGAATCCTCGGTGTCCATAAAACGACCCCTCCTTCCTTTGCCCGATTGGCAGTCGGGTATTGCAATGTGATTGGCTGTCTCTCTTAAAGCAAGACCCATGCCACAACTCCCAACTTTTCAATCGAGTTGGTCAGCACCTTTATATGAAAGGGGTTAGAAGGGCGGTCCATTTCGGAGACGAAAGAGGGCCGGGTGCCGGGTGTCAAGCAATCCATCGGCTAACGGCAAAATTGTTGACCTCCCCCGGTAAATTTTGACAGGGACATGAGAGCCTCTGCATGCAATTGCTGCATCCGGCGGATGCTTTCGAAGCAGCTTCATCTTGCAGGGGAGATTATTGACTAATTGGGGGATAATGATAAGATCGTCTGCTTTTAAGGACCGTTCTGTAACTGTTTTTTATTAAAGGTTTCATCTGGCATGCCGTTTCCCATTCACAGACCCCGTCGGCTTCGCAAATCGGCCGCCATCCAGCGCATGGTGCGCGAAACCGTGCTGACGCCGGACGACCTCATCCTGCCGCTGTTCGTGTGCGAGGGCAAAAACGTGCGCACGCCCATCGGGTCCATGCCGGGCATCGACCGCCTGTCGATCGACTTGCTTGGGCAAGAAGTGAAGGAAGCGCATTCCCTGGGCATTCCCGCGGTCATCCTGTTTGGCATCCCGGACCACAAGGACGCTCAGGGCACCGAGGCGTACAATCCCGACGGCGTGGTCCAGCGGGCCATACGCGAAATCAAATCCAAAGTGCCGGAGATGGTGGTCGTCACCGACGTGTGCATCGATGAATACACCGATCACGGTCATTGCGGCCTGGTGGAAGGCGACGAGGTGGTCAACGATCCCACCCTGGAGTTGCTGGCCCGCATGTCTCTCACGCACGCCGATTGCGGCGCGGACATTGTGGCCCCGTCTGACATGATGGACGGGCGGGTGCAGGCCATTAGGAAGGCGTTGGACGAAAACAGCCACCAGAGCACCCTCATCATGTCTTATGCCGCCAAATACGCTTCGGCATTTTACGGACCGTTCCGCGAAGCGGCGGATTCCGCACCCCAGTTCGGCGACCGGCGGTCGTACCAGATGGACCCCGGCAACAGCGACGAAGCTCTGCGCGAGGTGGAGCAGGATATCGAGGAAGGTGCGGACATCCTGATGGTCAAGCCTGCACTGCCCTACCTGGACATCATCCGCCGGGTACGCGACACCTTTCCGGTTCCCCTTGCCGCGTACAATGTGAGCGGTGAGTATTCCATGCTGATGGCCGCCGCCGAAAAAGGGTGGGTCGATGGCGACCGAGTGATGCTGGAAGTCCTGCTCAGCATCAAGCGTGCGGGCGCCCAGATGATCCTGACGTACTCCGCCATGCCTGCCGCCCGTCTCCTGAACGGTTGAATTTCCCCTTTTTCCCGTACAGCCCTGTCGCGGTTCCCGTCACCGGGAGGGCACAGGCGCCATTCCCTTAATTATCTGTTTTGATAAAACTTAGCGCAAAATATATAATGGGAAAGTGGGGCTGGAGAAAGGAGTTTTTATTATGTCCATTCTGGCGCAAAATATGCGGACCATCCGCAAGGAACTGAAGTGCACTCAATCCGCGATGGCGGACATTCTGAAGGTGGGTTTTCGCACCTATGTCCGTTATGAAGCGGGAGAGCGCGACGCCCCGGTTTCCATCCTTGTGAAAATGGCGAGGCTCGGAAACGTTTCCCTTGAGCAGTTGCTGACTCAGAAAGTGGACCGGTTCAACATCACCCCGGTCGACCTGGAAACGTTCGACATGAATCCACCAGTGGTCAAATCGGCGAACTTCCGTACCGGTCACATCGTGTTCAAAAAGCCTGCGCGCGAAACCCTGCTCACCATTGATGAATCGGAGAAGAAAGTGTTGTCCCTGTTCCGCAAGATGTCCACGGACGAGCAGAACCGGTGCCTGAAAAACATCGAGAGTCAATTTAAACCGTCTGCCGCATCCACTAAGGCGGTTCGCACGGATGTGATCAAGGCTCTTCCGGAAGCCCAGATCCTGGCGGACGAGCCACAGTCGATAGTGAAAAAAACACGTCTCAACCGCCCGCGAAAGCGAGGTCGCCCGGGGCGCACCCGCGAGGACAAGAAACTCCTGCGGGAAAAGATCGACCGTCTGAAAAAGATCACCAAATCCGCTCCCAAAATCACCGTGAGATGACCGTTTGAAAAATACGGGAATCAGGGAAAACCTCAATGTCGGCCTGTTTTTCTCTATTCTGGTGGTGCTGTGCTTCCTGGAAATCACCACCCACCTTTTTGAGAAGGCCGTTGGCTATTATTTGAAATGGGAAAACCACACGCGTCCCCAGCTTGGCAGGTTGTGGGAACGTGATCGTGAAAATCTCGCCGCGCAGAAAAAAATCGAATCCCTTCTGTCCAGCCTGAACATTCAGGAGCGGTCTGCGGAATCCATCCAGTCGCTCAAGGAGTTGTTCGAAAAGTTGTCTCCCTCCAGCCCGCAGGTGGTGTCGCGCCGCAAGTTCGTGCAGTTGTATTACGACTTTCCGGGGCAGTGGGCAAAGAACCTGATCCCGTCGTACGACCTCATCGAAATCGACGCGGATAAAAACTGGCAGAAGGTTCTGCTCACCCA
>NZ_HG422173.1:2526448-2533887 GCF_000341545.2 Nitrospina gracilis 3/211 | reverse complement strand
TCCGTGGATCACCGTGAGCTTCATCGATAACCAGAACTACCCTATCCGCGAGGTTTTTCTTTCCTCCGACCAGTTGGTGGAAATCCAGAGCACACGCACCGTCCAGCGCGGTCAACTGGAGGACTTGGGTTTCCGCGCGGAGACCATCTTTACGCTGGCGGAGTTTCTGAAAATCTTCAAGACACTGGACCCGGTCACGCAAAAGGCGCTGTTTCCGGATCCGCAGTGGTTCCTCCGCCACAACTACCACATCCTGCGCGTGGGTCTGCAGGAAAATCCGGAACCCGTGGGCGGTAACGGATCCCCCTTGTTCGGGATCGAGTACGAAACCGAATTTTTCACCGATGTGTTGCTGACTCCCGTTCCCGGCGAAATCGCAAACAACTTGCTGTCCCAGTTTGAAAGGCCGGGCGCCGAGGGCGCCGTGGACCCTGAAACGTTCATGCAGGGTTTTTAAATCATTCGAGGCACCGTCTTGCTCCGAAGCATTCTGGAAAAAACCGTATTTGTGCTGTACACCCTGCTCGTGCTGTTTGTATGCGTGGCCGCCGGGGTGTACTGGAACCTGCGCGACGACCTGCCACAGTTGCCGGATAGTTTGGAGAAGATCAATCTCAGCCTGCCTACCGAAATCTATTCGGCCGATGGCGAAATCATCAAAGTCCTCGGCCAGCGCCACCCGGTGAACCTGGAAAACATCTCACCCCTTTTTCTAAAAGCCATCATTGCCGTCGAAGACTCGCGGTTTTACCAGCACAGCGGACTCGATCACATCGGCCTCGCCCGCGCGCTCTATGTGAACCTGCAACGCCGGGCCATCGTGCAGGGTGGCAGCACGCTCACCCAGCAATTGGCGAAAAACCTGTTCTTTTCGTTCGAGCGCGACTGGGTGCGCAAGGTGAAGGAATTGCTGGTCGCACTGCAGATGGAGACCACCTTCACTAAAAATGAAATCCTGGAAGCCTACTGCAACCAGGTTTACTTCGGGAGTGGGGCTTATGGTGTAGAGGAGGCGGCACAGGAGTACTTCGCCAAACGCGCACAGGACCTCAATCTCCTGCAGGCGGCCATGCTCGCGGGCCTGCCCAATTCGCCCAACAACGCCAACCCGTTCATCAATCCCGAACGTGCCATGCGCCGCACGCAGGCGGTGCTGGCCCGCATGGAACGGGAAGGCTACATCAGCCGCACCGACCGCGAAAAGGCCCTGCAAATGGAGCTCGGCCTCGTCAATCCGCGCATCGAATCCAACCCGAACCAGTATTTTGTGCGGTTCGTCATCGATAAGCTGGCGGAGGATTACGGTAAGGAGTTTGTGCATTATGGCGGGCTCAAAATCTACACCACGCTTGATACACGCTTTCAGCAACTGGCGCACCGTTCCGTGGAAACGCACCTCAAATACCTGGAGAAGCGGGAACTGAAGTCCGGTCTGGAGGACCCGCTACAAGCCGCCTTGGTGATGCTGGACAACCGCACCGGCGCCATCCGCGCCCTGTTGGGGGGACGTAATTATTCAGAGAGCCAGTTCAACCGCGCTGTGTCGAACAACCGCATGCCCGGCTCCGCCTTCAAACCCATCGTGTACATGGCGGCGTTTGAGAAACTGGGTTACCACCCGGCGACGGTGGTGGAGGACGAACCCACCCGCTTCCCAATCCCCGGTAGCGAACCGTGGGAACCCAGCAACTTCGGCAACAAGTACATGGGCCCGGTCATCCTGAAAAAAGCGTTGATGAATTCGCTCAACACCGTTTCCGCAAAACTCGTGTACAACCTCACCCCGCGCCGCGTCATCCAGACGGCCCGGCAGTTCGGCATCACCAGTCCGCTGGGTGACAACCTGTCGCTGGCGCTCGGCACCTCCGGCGTATCACCCTTGGAGATGGCCGCCGCCTACAGTGTCATCGCCAACCAGGGGATCCTCAACGAACCGTACTTCGTGCAACGCATTGAGGATTTCCGCGGCAACGTGCTGTACCAGCATTTTTTCCACGGCGTGCAGCGGTTCTCGTCGAAAACCGTCTATCCGCTTCTCAACATGATGCAAGGCGTCATGGACGAAGGCACCGGGCGTGTGGTGCGGCAGTTGGGGTTTCACCATCCCTCGGGCGGCAAGACCGGCACCACCAACGACTACAAGGACGCGTGGTTCATAGGCTTCACCAAGGAATACGCGGCGAGTGTGTGGGTGGGTTACGACAACAACCAGCCGGTGATTGATAAAAACGGCAATGGGCTGACCGGGTCGCGCGGTGCCGCCCCCATCTGGGCGTATTTCATGGACAAGGCGCTGGAAGGCAAGGGGCGGGTGAACTTTCCCAAGCCGGAAGGCATCAAGTTTCAGAAAGTCGATACGAAGACCGGATACCTGCCGGACCTCATGACGATGGAGGAAATGGAAATCGCGGTCAAGGAAGAGCTCAACCTGGAAAAGCCGGTCACGCCGGAGACCGAGGTGATCCCGCCGGTGCCACCGGACCGGGAGGTGACCACCGTTCCCGCTCCAATGGAGGACGATGCTCTACCAAAGCTTTAAATACTATTTTGTGCGTCTCGGCATCTCGTTTTTCCTGATGATGACTGCGGGTTTCGCCGCGCTGTTTTTCATCCACGAAATCGCGCTGTCCGGTCTCACTTTCGACGACCGCCCCATCAAGTGGGGCGTGGTGGTGATCTCCCTTTTCTTCGGCTTTCTGGTTTTCGGCATGTTCGGCGAACACCGCTTCATGAAGGCGCTCGACGGCCTCAAATGGATCGACCTGCAAATGCCGGTGAAGGAGGTCCTGCCGAAGTTCAAAGCGCTCCTGCGGTTTACCGAGTCGTCGTATTTCCTGCCGGGTCACGGCCGCAGGCTGAAAGAAAAAGTCATCCGTCAGTACGCTCAGTACCTGCTCAGCATCGGTGCGGAAGACCGACAGGCGCTCAATATTTACCTCAAGGCGTTTTTGCAGGACCCGTCGGAGACGGCGTACCGCGACATGATCGTCTCCGTGCTGACTCAAAAAGGGAACCTCGAACATGCCGAGATCGATCTCCTGCTGCTCATCCTGACCAAGGAAAAATACGCCGACCGGGAGATTCTGAATTTCCTTGTCTCCATCTTCCTGAACCAGCAGACGTTCTCCAATAAATCCGAGCCGGTGTTCCTGCAGGCGCTGGAGAAAAATGCGCCGCAGTCGGATGAGATCATCGCCTTTCTCGTGCCCATTCTTGCTCAAAAGGAGAGGAAGGACCCGTATTCGGTGCAGTTTTACCTGAACGCCCTCGATCGTGCGCATCCAGACCAGAGAACAGTGCTGGAGGACCTCATCGCTTCCAGTTTCTGTGAAGAACGGTTCCGCGTGGTGGACCCGGTTTTGCACCAGAGGTGCGAGGCGGTGTTTCAGCGGCTGGCCCCGGACCGGCAGGCGCAGTTGATGACGGCCGCCAGCGATCGCACGGTGGCCGAGAAATGGAAGCAGGTGAAGCTGTTGCGCGGCGAGGACGCACGGCAGGTCCAGCGCATGAACCGCGAGACAGGGGTCGAGCGATCTTTCGGCTCGGCTCTGTGGGAGAAACTGGGTGGTGTGGTCCGCGCCGGGCGCGAGGCCCTGCGCGCGACGGTGTTCAAACTGTTCGATGGACTCAACTGGGTCGGCGGTCTGCCGCTGAAATACAAACTCAACGCCCTGTTTGTTTTGATGGGGGGTGTGGCGCTCGCCGTGTGGATGGGGCAGGGCGGGGGACTCCCAGGCGATGGCACCAAGGAAGAAGAAACGACAAAACCGATCGCCGTGTCGCCTCCTAACATGGCCCAAAAAGGCGTGAGCAAAATGCACACCATCCAGGTCGCCGCGGTCAATCGCAAGGCCAATGCCGACGAGATCGTGGACGCCCTGAAACGCAAACAGGTGCAGGGTGTGTATGTGCTGAAAACGAAGCGGAAATCAAACGGTTACTGGTACAAGGTGCGCATCGGCAAGTTCGGTTCGGTGGACGAGGCACAAAAATATGCGCAAAACCTGGTCGAACAAAATATAATCAGTAATTATTTCCTGGTCTCGCTGGGGACCGGAAACAAAGCCTCACGCGGTTGAATCGGATTCATCTCAAACCTGTCCAAACCACATGAACAACCTCACCCTCAATATTGACAACATCAAACTATTCATTTCCGACGAGGAACTGAGCAGCATGCAGGGCGAGGTCGAGCGGGTTCATCAGCTTCTGGAGTCCGGGCAGGGACCGGGCAGCAATTACCTGGGCTGGCTGCATCTGCCGTCTCTCATGGAAGAGGCGGAAATCGCGGCTATCGAGGAAACTGCCGCCGCCATCCGCGCGCAGTGCGATGCGTTCGTGGTCATCGGCATCGGCGGCTCCTACCTGGGCGCGCGCGCGGCGATCACTTTCTGCAATCCGTTGCTGGGTGGAGCCAAAGGCGCTCCGGAAATCCTTTACGCCGGGCACAATATCAGCGGCGACTACCTTTCGGATCTGTTGGATGCGCTGAAGGGCAAGCGCGTGTGTCTGAACGTTATCTCCAAATCCGGCACGACGACGGAACCGGCCATTGCCTTCCGCATTCTGAAAGAAGCCCTGGAAAAGGAAGTGGGGGTTGAAGAGGCGAAGAAGCGCATTGTCGCCACCACTGATGAGAAAAAAGGGGCCCTCAAGCAACTGGCCGATGCGGAAGGGTACAAAACGTTTGTCATTCCGGATGATGTGGGCGGACGTTATTCCGTGTTGACGCCGGTGGGCCTGCTCCCCATCGCCGTGGCGGGGATCGATATCCGCAAGCTACTGCAGGGGGCGCGGGACGAAGAAGCTACGGCCACCGCGAGTTCGGACTTCAATCTCAATGCCGCCTGCCGCTACGCGGCGGTGCGCAACCTGCTTTATATGCAGGGCAAGACCACGGAGGTGATGGCGTCGTTTCATCCCGCGCTTCAGTACGTGGCGGAATGGTGGAAGCAGTTGACCGGCGAAAGCGAGGGCAAGAATCACCGCGGGCTGTATCCTGCGTCCGTGGAATACACCACCGACCTGCACTCGATGGGGCAGTGGATGCAGGAGGGCCGGCGCACCATTTTCGAAACGTTTCTGCGCGTGGGGTACTCCAACCGCGACATTAAGATTCCAAAGATGGAGGACGACCGGGATGGGCTGAACTACCTGGCCGGTAAGAAACTGGATCACGTCAACGAAAAGGCTTTCGAAGGCACCGCCCAGGCGCATCTGGCGGGCGGGGTTCCGAACATGACCCTCACATTGAATAACCGGGAGCCGGAGACACTGGGCCAGTTGTTTTATTTTTTCGAAAGGGCCATTGCCCTGTCCGGATACCTGTTGCACGTCAACCCCTTCGATCAGCCGGGAGTCGAATTTTACAAGAAAAACATGTTTCAACTATTGAACAAACCAGGATACGGAAAGAGGTAATCACATGGGTACCATCAGTAAAGAACTGGACGACCTCGTGCACAGCATCGCCGCGCGAAAGATCGAAGGAGGGGATATCTCCGGCCAGTATGAAAGCGACCCCCTGCTGGCACGGCTGAAAGAGCTGGGAAGCGAACTGTGGATCGACACGGGCGACCTGGAACTGGCCAAATCAATCTGGCATCGGGAACTGTCCGCCCTGACAACCAACAACACCCTCGCCAACCAGGTGGTGCAGACGGGCATCATGGACGACCTTATCAAGGAAACCGTGGAGAAGCTCAACGCCGCCGCCTCCGGCTGGTCGGAGGACGAGCGGGTTCGGGAAGTGGGATTCGTCATCAATTGCCGCATCGCCCTGCGTCTGGTGGAAGCCTTCAAGGTGAAGGTGAGCGTCGAATTGCATCCCAAGGTGTCCCGCGACCTGGAAGCGACGCTCGACTACGCGCGCCGTTACTACAAGGTGTGCCCGGAATACTTCATCGTGAAAATCCCGTTGACGCCGGAGGGCTACCTCGCCGTCCGCACTTTGCGGAAAGAAGGTATTCCCATCAACTTCACCCTGGGATTTTCCGCACGGCAGAACTACCTGGCCGCCCGGTTATCGAACCCCAATTACCTGAACGTGTTTCTTGGCCGCCTGAACGCCGTGGTAGGCGACAACAAGCTGGGCGATGGATCGAACATCGGTGAGAAGGTCACCTTCGCCACCCAGCACGCGGTGCGCGAGGCGGGCAAGCAGGACAGGCAGGTGACGTCGAAACTCATCGCGGCCAGCATCCGCAACGGCGACCAGGTGGCGGCGCTCGCCGGCGTCGATGTGCAGACCATCCCGCCCAAGGCCATGCAGGAGTTCCAAAAGTCGGGACGCAAACCGGATGATGTTAAAAACATTCTCAATACCGACCTGAAGCCTGGCGTGGACATGTCCGGCGGCTGGGGCAATCAGGTGGCCCGTCTGTGGCAAATGGAGGACACGTTCAAGCAATTTGTGGACACGCTTTTGAAGGACGGAAACCTCGACGGCATGGGCGGTGAGGACCTGGTGAAATTCTGCGAAAAGTCGAAGGTCGACCTGTTCCACCGTTTTTCCGATGCCGATCTCAAAAAGATTTACGATCACGGCAAGATTCCAAAGCTCGCCGACTGGCCGGAAACAGTTGCCCTGGACGATTTGATGACGCAGTCCGCCCTGCAATCGTTCACCAAAGACCAGGACGCGCTGGACGACCGCATCCGGTCGTTTCTGAAATAGCGCCATGATCCTGGCCGGTGATATCGGCGGCACCCACTTCCGCCTGGCCCTGTTTCGGGGCGAAGCGGGGGTGCTGGAGATCGTTCACGAATCCCGCTACAAGAGCCGGGAGTTTGCTGATTTCACGGCCGGGTTGGAGCGGTTCCTTTCTGAATCCAAACCCGAGCCCCTGACTCACGCCAGTTTCGGAATCGCCGGTCCTGTACGAGAAGGGCGCTGTCAGTTCACCAACCTGCCGTGGGTGGTGGACATCCGCGACCTCAAAAAGACACTGCAACTGGACAAGGTGGCGCTCATCAACGATTTTGCCGCCCAGGCGGCGTCCATTCCCTACCTTGACGAGCAGGATGTGGCTGTATTGCAGGTGGGTAAGCCCGACCCCACCGGCAACGTCGGCATTCTGGGCGCGGGTACGGGACTGGGGCAGGCGGTGCTGGCCCCGGTGGAAGACGGTGACCGTTTCGCGATTATTGAATCCGAGGGCGGACACGTGGATTTTCCCGCCCAGACTCCCCTTGAAGCAGAGCTTGTCCAATTCCTCAATAAACAGTATCATCGGGTCTGCGTCGAGCATGTGTTGTCCGGGTCGGGACTGGAATCCCTGTATGCGTTTTTCCTGGCCCGCCACCCGGAACCGCCACCTGACTGGTTGGAGGCGGAGCTGCAACACGGCGACCCGCCGGAAGTCATTTCCCGCGTGGGAATGGAACAGGGGTTCCTTCCCTGTGAGCAGGCGCTGGACCAGTTTGTGAGCAGTTTCGGT
>NZ_HG422173.1:2523147-2526348 GCF_000341545.2 Nitrospina gracilis 3/211 | reverse complement strand
TCTCGGCGGCGGCATCGCCCCTCGAATCCTGCCCCGGTTGAAGTCCGGGCCGTTTCTGGCAGCGTTTTGCGACAAAGAAAAATTTGAATCCTGGATGGGTGCTGTCCCGGTGAAGGTGATCACCAACGACCGATGTGCCTTGCGGGGTGCGGCCAATTACATCATCCAGGCCGGCCGGTTTCTGCGCGGCTGAACCGGGATTGTTTATAAAAGCCGATATTCAATTGTATAGAATGCGAGAATCATGACCGACAAACTGAACAAAATCGTGCTGGCTTATTCCGGAGGACTGGACACCTCCGTTATCATTCAATGGCTCAAAGAGAAATACCACTGCGAGATCATCGCTTACTGCGCCGACATCGGCCAGGGAGCGGAGTTGGAACCGGTGCGGGAAAAAGCTCTTGCTACCGGGGCGAGCAAGGTATTCGTTGAGGACCTGAAAGAAGAGTTTGCGCAGGATTTCCTGTTTCCCATGCTCCGCGCCAACGCTTTTTATGAAAACCATTATCTGCTGGGGACGTCGATCGCGCGTCCCCTGATCGCCAAGGAACAGATCCGCATCGCCAACCAGGAGGGTGCCGAGGGCGTGTCCCACGGCGCGACCGGTAAGGGAAACGACCAGGTTCGCTTCGAACTCACCTATATGATTCTGAAGCCGGATGTGGTCATCATCGCGCCGTGGCGGGAATGGGACCTGGACTCGCGGAGCAGCCTCATCGACTACGCCACAAAGCACAATATTCCGGTGCCCGTTACCAAGAAAAAACCGTACAGCATGGACCGCAACCTATTCCACATCAGCTACGAAGGCGGGGTTCTGGAGGACCCGTGGTACGAGCCGGACGCCGATATGTTCCTGATGACAAAGTCGCCGGAAGCCGCTCCGGACAAGCCGACGTACATCGAGATCACCTACCAGCAGGGCAATCCCATCGCCATCAACGGTGAAGCCATGAGCCCTGCCAACCTGATCGCCACGCTCAATGAGTATGGTGGGGAAAACGGAATCGGCCGCATCGATATCGTGGAAAACCGCTTTGTAGGCATGAAATCGCGCGGCGTGTATGAGACTCCCGGCGGCACCATCCTGCACGCGGCGCACCGGGCACTGGAGACCCTGGTGATGGACCGCGAGATCATGTTCCTGCGGGATTCGCTCATCCCCACCTACGCGCGAATCATTTACAACGGACTCTGGTATTCTCCGGAACGCGAGTTGCTGCAGAAGACCATTGACGACACCCAAATCCACGTCAACGGCACGGTACGCCTCAAACTGTACAAGGGGAACTGCATCCCGGCGGGGGTGAAAGCCGAAAAATCCCTTTACTCCAAAGACATGGCCTCCTTCGAGAAGGACGACATCTACCGTCAGGCCGATGCCGAGGGTTTCATCCGCCTCAACGCCCTGCGTCTCAAACTGTACTCACAAACCTTTGGCAATATGTAAATCAATCCCTTACACTGAATTCAGGGATATGAGCAAAATACTGATTGTCGAAAACGAAAAAAGCATGCGCGATCTGCTGACCATCGTCTTGGAAAAGGACGGTCATGAAGTGGAGACCGCGCGTAATGGGGAAGTGGCCGTGGACATGATCCAGGACCACCAGTACGATGTGGTGCTGACCGACATCAATATGCCCCGCGCCAACGGAATCGATGTGCTCGATGCCGTCAACCACGTCTTGCCCGGCACGCCGGTGATCATGATGACCGCCTACGCTTCTGCTGAGACGGCGGTTGAGACCATGAAGAAGGGTGCGTATGACTACCTGTCGAAACCGTTCAAGATTGAAGAGCTGCAGCTCATCATCAAGAATGCCGCAGAGAAAAAACGGCTGGCCGACGAAAACACCTACCTGAAAAGCGCCCTCAAGGACAAGTACCAGTTCGCCAACATCATCGGTAAAAGCGAAGGCATGCGGCAGGTGTTCGATTACATCAACAAGGTTGCCAACAGCAACGCCACGGTGCTGATCGGAGGTGAAAGCGGAACCGGTAAGGAACTGGTCGCCAAGGCACTTCATTTCAACAGCAATCGTAAAAACTATCCTTTTATTTCCATCAACTGCGGGGCGATGCCGGAGAACCTGCTGGAAAGCGAATTGTTCGGACACGAGAAAGGAGCTTTCACCAGCGCCGACTCCACCAAGATTGGCCTGATGGAGGCTGCGAATAAAGGCACCTTTTTCCTCGATGAAATTTCGGAGGCGCCTTTGTCCATTCAGGTCAAGCTTCTACGGGTGCTGCAAGAGAAAGAATTCACCAGGGTCGGCGGCACCAAGCCCATCAAAGTGGACCTGCGTATCATCGCCGCATCCAACCGGGATCTTGCGCAGGCGGTGAAGGACAAGGAGTTCCGGGAAGACCTGTATTACCGCCTGAAAGTGATCCATATCCAGATTCCCCCTCTGCGCCAGCGGAAGGAGGACATCTCGCTGCTGGTGCATCATTTCATTACCAAGTATTGCGAGGAATACCAGGGGGAGAAAAAACTGAAATCGATTTCACCGGAAGCGATCAAGGTACTTGAAAATTACGACTGGCCGGGCAATGTCCGCGAGCTGGAAAACGTCCTGGAGCGGGCGGTGGTGCTGGAGTCGCAAGATACCATCCAGGTCGACAGCCTTCCGGAGGAACTGATGGGTGCAAAAACTTCGGTGGCCGACAACATGGTACCATCGCTGACGGACGAGCCGATCGATCTTGAAAGCACCCTCGACAGGATAGAAAAGAAAATGCTGTTGGGAGCGCTGGATAAATCCGACGGCATGATCAACAAGGCGGCGCAACTTTTGAACCTCAGTTTCCGTTCAATGCGTTACCGCGTCAAGAAACACAACCTGAAGGGTAAAATGGACAAAGATGATGGGTGAGGTTCATGGCGGAAGGCATCCGCAAAAATCTTACCGGGCGGCCGTGGAAAGGTTGTTTCTCGCGGTCTTTTTTTTGTGCCTGGTTTTGTCCCCCGGTTCCGGGCTGACGCAGGAGAAGTCCGGTCTTGATCCGGGAAGTTCGCTTTTTTACCAGGGCGAGACACTGTTTCATAAGGGCGATTTTCTGGGTGCCAAGGCGGTGTTTGAAGATTTTCTGGATTTGTACCCCAACGAGTCGCGTCGCTCGAAAGCTTTCTTTCGACTTGGGCAAATAGAAATCAAGAACAGATTTTACTCTTCCGGCCTAAAGTATTTTGAA
>NZ_HG422173.1:2512655-2523047 GCF_000341545.2 Nitrospina gracilis 3/211 | reverse complement strand
CAGTCCACCTGGAACTACCACGCACAATTGAAGATTGCTGAGTGCCTGTTCCACATGGAGCGCTACGAAGAGGCGGAAAAGCGGTTCCGCGCCACCATTAAGGTCAACCCGGACGTCACCCACAAATGGGAAGCTTATTCCTATCTTGCCCGGCTCGACGATCTGCGGATGAACTACGACGATGCCCTAAATAAATTCAAAAAAATAATTGAAAAGGGAAGCGATGAGCAATTGCTGGAACACGCCCGGCAATCAATAGAAATCATAGTTGAAGATAAGCTGACCAAGCAGCAATTGCTCAATCTGAACCGCGTGCTGGGAGCGGAATACCCGGGTGACCTGATTCTAAAACGGCTCATCCAGATTTACCGGAACGAGCGGGATATCGGCAATTACCAGGTTGCGTTGGAAAATTTCATCGTGCGGTTCCCGGATCATGGATTCAGTGAAGAGGCGAGATTGGCCTTGCAGGGGCTTCGGGACCAGGAGGAAAACGGAATTCGCATCGGCGTGGTATTGCCCTTGTCCGGTCAACGCGCCCTTGTTGGGCAGCAGGTTTTGCAGGGCATTCAATTGGCCTACAGCCAGTTCAGTGCCGCGAATAAACAGCAGATTAAATTGGAAGTAAGGGATTCCGGTCTGGGGCGTGATGCAACGGCAGTGGTGGAAGAACTGGCTCGCGATCCCAATGTTGTCGGCATTGTCGGGCCGATCCTGAGCTGGGAAATTCAGAGTATCATCCCGATTCTGGAAAAATACAGGATGCCGGTATTTTCCCCGACGGCCTCGACAAGCGGCCTTGCTGATTTGAGCCCGTTCGTCTTCCGGAATGCGCTCACCAAAGAGCTTCAGGCACGGTTTCTCGCCCGGTATGCGGTGAACCACCTGAATCTGTATCGCCTCGCGGTTCTGTATCCCACGGAATATTATGGTGAGATCCTGCGGGAAGATTTTGAGCGGGAAGTGCGGGCCCTCGGCGGTGAAATTGTCACCTCCATTTCGTATGACCGCAAACAGAACGACTTTCGTGAGCAGATCCTTAATCTGGGCGGGGTCCCCGATGATCGCTTGAAATGGATGGTTAACCGATTTTTGCGCCGTGGAGCCAAACCTCCACACCTCAATGACAAGGGAAACATTTCCCGGCCCATCATTGATGGTGGTCTTTTTTCTGGGAGCGGTTCCGAGGGGTTGAAGGTTGCACTGGAAGTCAATTACGATGCCATTTTCATTCCCGGGTTTTACGACAAGGTGGGGTTGATGATCCCCCAGTTTGCGTTTTACAACATCGAAAATGTTTTGTTTCTTGGGGCCAACGGGTGGAACTCGCCGGAACTGATAGAGATGGCAAGGCATTACCTGAACTCGGTATTGTTTGTGGATGGCTTTTTCCCTGAAGGAAAGGACCCGGGGACCAAAAAGTTTGTCGAAGATTTTGAAAAGCGGTTTGGCTCCAAGCCGACTGTACTCTCCGCCCAGGCGTACGACGCGGCAAATATTTTATTTCAGGCTGTTTTGCAAGGGGGATTCAACCGGCTTGAAATTCTGAAGCATCTGTCCGGAATTGAAAACTATCATGGTGTGTCCGGGGTCACCACCATGCTTCCCTCCGGCGACACGGACCGGAGTCTTGTAAAACTGAGTGTGCGGGAAGGCAGGATCGTTCCCGTGAACGGGCCCAACCCGCCTTTGGATTAAAAGTTGTCGTTGCCCAGGATTGCTTCCATCTCTCCCGCCTTCATCGGCAAATTGTCCCGCAAAAACATTTCAAGCCGGGCTTTTGGATCGTCGAAACTGGCAGCGTTTCCCGTTTCCGGGTTGACCTTCATGTAAACCACCTCGTCACTCACCGGGAAGCTTTTCACCGGCTTGCCCGCCAGCGCTTCCTGCATGAACTGCAACCAGATGGGGATAGCCGCGCGTGATCCGGTTTCGTTGACCCCCATCGGTTCGTCGCGGTCCTTACCCACCCAGACGCCCGTTACCAACTCCGGGGAATAGCCCATGAACCAGGCATCGATATAGTTGTTGGTGGTGCCGGTCTTGCCCGCAATGGGTCGGTTTAGAACCCTCACTTTCTTCCCGGTACCGTTGTCCACAACGCTTTTCATCAGGTCGGTGACAATGGCCGCGAGGCCCGACGAGATCACCTGCTGGGTCTGTGTCTCTGCGTAATAAATGGCGTCGCCCTGTCGATTGTTGATGAAGCGGATTGGAACCGGCTCGATTCGCCGGCCCTGATTGGCGAAAACAGCGTAAGCCTTGACCAGTTCATAGAGGGTGACGCCCGAAGAGCCCAGAGCGATGGACAAATTGTTGGCCATGGAACTGTCTATGCCCAGGCGCCGGGCCACTTCAACGGCTTTTGGCACCCCGGTGTGCTGCAAAAGTTTGATGGTCACCACGTTGCGCGAATGCGTGAGCGCGGTGCGAAGCGAAGTCGGCCCGTAAAACTTTTCGGAAAAATTAACCGGTTTCCATTTGTCAAAAGTATCTTCTTTTTCTTTAAAGATAATGGGTGAATCGATGACAATGCTGGCGGGCGTGTAACCGTCCTCTATGGCCGCCGCGAAAATGATGGGTTTGAATGCGGACCCTGGCTGGCGCACCGCCTGCGTGGCGCGGTTGAACTGGCTTTTTTTGAAGTCGTAACCGCCGACCATTGCCTTGATGTGGCCGTTGGTGGGGTCCAGGCTGATGAGACCGGCCTGCACTTCCGGTTCCTGTTCAAGGCTGAGGTTCCATTCGCTCGCGCTTTGTTTCTGGCCCAGTTTCGCCAGGATAACGTCGCCAATGGAAAGTGCATGACGTGCGTTCTTAATCCGGGACCAGCGGATATCGAGCCGCGTGTTGGGTTCACGCGCCCAGTCCATGTCCTCAAGTTCGATGATGCCTTGTGCCCCGCCCAGGTACACGTTGGCATGATCCTGGCGCACCCGCGTGACCACCCCGTGAATGATGTTGCCTTCAAAGAATAAACCTTTTTCTTCGTCAACCAGATCAGCTTCTTCATTCAGTTTGGTGAGAAGGGCGTCTACCGATTCACGGTGGGTGAGGTCGGCCACACGCTGGATCGGGCCCCGAAAACCGAACCGCTTGTCCGCTTCGCGCAGCCCGTCACGCACCGCTTTTTGCGCGGCGACCTGGCTGCGGTAATTGAGGGTGGTATAGATTTTCAGGCCGTCTCGGTACAGTTTGTTGGTACCGTATTTTTCCTGAATGAACTGTCGGATGTATTCAACAAAATAGGGGGCCTTGTTGACCGGGTCCGCGACCTGCCCAAGCTTCACCTCTTCCGCCAGCGCCTGTTCCTTTTCCTGTTCGGTAATGAAACCGTTGTGCGCCATACGTCGGATGGCGTGGTTTCTGCGGTTGACCGATTTTTCCAGGTTTTTATAGGGTGAGTAATGGTTGGGTGCTTTGGGCAGGCCCGCGATCAGGGCGCACTCGGCGATGGTGAGTTCCTTAACCGGCTTGCCGAAATAAGTCCGCGCGGCCGCCTCCACGCCATAACTTCCATGGCCGTAATAAATCTGGTTGAGGTACATCTCAAGGATTTCATCCTTGGTGAACACCAGTTCCATGCGGATGGCCAGAATGGCTTCCCGGATTTTTCGTTCCAGGCTGCGTTCGAAAGATAAAAACAGCGTTTTGGATAGCTGCTGGGTGATGGTGCTGCCGCCTTCCACCACGTGCCCGGCCTGAAAGTTTTTGATCATCGCGCGGATGATGGCTTTTGGGTCGATGCCGAAATGGTAGTAGAAGTTTGAGTCCTCGACCGCCAACGTGGCCTGTTTGAGGTGGGTCGGGATGTCCTTCAACGGCGCGAGGATTCGTTTTTCAATATAAAACTCCGCGATCAATTCATCATTGTCGGAGTAAACGCGGGAGATGGTGCTGGGTTGGTAATCCTTGAGTTGGCGTACGTCCGGCAGCCCCTGGGAATATTTAAAGTAAATGAACCCGGCGGCGGCAAACCCGATCAGGAGACCGAACAACGTGAGACCAAGAAACGAGAGCAGGAGCATGCGCTTCCATCCACCCCCCGACTTTCTAGGGGTGCGGAGGTTGCGTGGAGCGCGTTGAGGGTTCTGTTTTTTTAGAAATTTTTTGTTTGTCATTCAGGTCAGGGAGTGGTCTCCCTGTTCCAAGCAGGAAAGGCTCACATCCGGCCTTCTTCGAGGTCGATCAACTCCGCCCAGCTCGTGATGTCGTCGCGGTTGCGGGCGATTGAATACAGAATGTTTTTGAATTTTTCGCGCGCCTCGTCGTTTTCCGGCGATGCGTTCAGGATGGCTTCGTTGATTTTCTCGAAATCCCGGCGAGACTTGTCCTGCACGAGATACTCGACCCACTCCTCCATCGTGGCTTCGGGAAACGACGCGGCTTTGTCCATGAAGGTATCGGAATCCACATTCAGGAACTCCAGAATCATTTTATCGAGAGGGCAGGGGTAGATGTACTCCCCCAGCGTATTTTTTTTGCAAGCGCGGGCTTTGTCGATCATGCGCGGGACATGGACGAGCCCTGCAAGCCGTTGCCTTGGACTTCTTGGATACTTCGCGGTTAAATTCATAAAAGTACGTTTGAAGGTTGTGTGAGCCGCGGGGATGAAACCGTGGGTGTGACTGGGATCAATCCAAACGAACGCGGTTCAGGTTCTTAAAATAGCTGGCTTGCTTTATCGCCGCAGCGCCTTCCGGGCCGAGGTCGTTGCGGAACAGGTCGAGCGTGTTGAGGCTGGCGAAGTTTTCCGAGGCGGCCAGATACCGCGCACCTTCTTCTCCAATCTGGTTGAACTTCATCACCAGTTGCTCGAGATTGGAAACATTCCCTGAGTGGGCCAGGTGTTTGGCCCCTTCAGCGGTGATCTTGTTCGATTTCAGGTTCAATACTCTCAGATTTTTGATGTGGGGGCTTTCCGCCAGCGCGGCCACCCCTTCATCGCCGATCTCATTGTCACCCAACTCGAGTTTGATGACCTGGCCCAGTTGTTCCATTTGCGCCAGGGCCTTGGCTCCTTCATCACCCAGTCGGCGGTTTTCCAAGTCCAAGGTATCGCCGTTGATGAAATTCTTTGCAAACAAATCTTCCAAATCCATATTATTTCAAACCTCTAGCTAATGGCGAACATCTAATCCACAAGTTTATTTAATTTTTGGAACCCGATCAAGGGGCAAGGCGGTTTTGCCGGGAAAAGTTGCGATCCCTCCCGGTACTCTCCAATAAGCTCCTTGATTTCCCGTCTGCTACCTCAATATCAACTTATCAGGTTTCCATGAGCCGCAATCCTGTTAAATCCGCTGTTTCCTACCATCAGCGGACCAAACACCATTTCTACAATCTGGCCAAAGGCCCGGGGCATCTGGATTGGGCGACGCAACCCAACCCGTTTCGCAGGTACGAAGATGCGCCGTTGATATATTTGCCTCCGATTGTTTCCGACGACTCCGCCCCTTATCACAAAATTTTTGAAGAGAACGCCATTGCACCGCGCCCGCTCAATGCAGATTCCCTTTCGCATTTTTTCGAATTGTCGCTGGCCATCTCGGCGTGGAAGCAGGCGGGCGACAATCGCTGGGCATTGCGCAGCAATCCGTCCAGCGGAAATCTGCACCCCACGGAAGGCTATGGGGTGCTCAATGCGATGGAGGGCATCGGCGACGCTCCGGGAGTTTACCACTACGCGCCTAAAGAACACGGGCTGGAAAGGCGTGCCGAACTGGATGGGGAAACGTTTCGTTCATTGCTCGCAAATTTTCCAGATGGGACTTTTCTCGCGGGACTGACTTCGATTCACTGGCGGGAAGCATGGAAGTACGGCGAACGCGCATTCCGTTATTGCCAGCATGACATCGGCCACGCGCTGGGCGCCTATCGCATTGCCGCTGCAGTACTTGGATGGAAACTGGTTCTCCTTGAGGAAATGGACGATGCCGCCATTGCGGGGTTGTTTGGGCTTGATCGCGAAGCCGATTACAGGGAGGCCGAGCGCGAACATCCAGACCTGGTGGCGGCGGTGCTCACGCAACCGGGTGAGTTTCCGAAGACAAGGCGTCTTCCGGCTGAGGCGATTCAGGCGGTGCGCCGGGCGAATTGGCGCGGACGCGCCAACCGGCTCAGTCCGGATCACCGCGACTGGCCGGTCATCGATGAAGTTGCCGAATCCACCTTGAAACCCGATTCCGGAAGGTGGGAACAGGTTCCCCCGTTTGCCGCCAGCCATGATTGGTTGAATGCGGAACTCCCTCTGCGCCAAAAGCGCATCACCGCGCGGCAGATCATCCGCCAGCGCCGCAGTGCGGTCGCCTTCGACGGCCGGACCGGCATGACGCGCGATGCGTTTTTCAATACCCTGGCACACACGATACAGCCCATTCCCGCCGACGCGGTGCCGTGGAAACCCTCAATTCATTTTTGTCTGTACGTCCACCGTGTGGAAGACCTGCCGTCGGGGATTTATTTCTTCGTGCGGGAGCCCGGTCAGCTGCAACGGCTGAAAGAAAGCACCGATCCTGCCTTTCTCTGGCAACAACCGGAGGGCTGTCCCGAAAACCTGCCGCTGTACCTGCTCAAGGAAATGAACATACAGCGAGAAGCGGCGCAGGTGAGCTGCACCCAGGAGATCGCCGGACAAAGTACGTTCAGCCTGGGCATGATCGCCGAGTTTCATGACTCTCTTGAGCAACAGGGCGGATGGTATTACCGTCGACTGTTCTGGGAGGCTGGGATGGTGGGACAGATGCTGTATCTCGCCGCCGAGTTCATGGGCCTGCGGGCCACCGGCATCGGTTGCTATTTTGACGATCCCGTGCATGAAATCCTTCGCCTTCGCGGCAATGCGTACCAGAGCCTGTATCATTTCACCATCGGCGGTGCGGTGGACGACAAACGGCTCACCACACACCCTGCCTACCCGTGGTCGTGCGACCTGGTGGAAAGCCGGTTCGATGCGCGCGAGGGCGGCGCGGAGACCGACGCCTGCGCCGGGCGCACCCGTCCCCTTCCTGATGCAGGGTGCAGGGACTGGAACGGAAGGCGGGTGAGCCGTCTGGGACTGGGATTGAAATCCTTCGGGCGGATTCAACATCAGCACATGGAGGCCATCGACGCTTTTCTCGAAAGCCCCTTAAACGTTGTTGAAACCTCGCCTGATTTTTCGGAAGGGGAAGACCAGATTGTTTTAGGGGATACGCTTAACCGCCGACTGAATGCCGGCGGAAAGGGCGCGGAGGGGCTATTTATCATCACCGCCGTGGGTTTAGCGAAGGGGCGCCATCACCGCCTTTTGCAGGACCTCGAATCCCGCGGTCGCGCGGTGCCGGATGTGATTCCGCTGGGCGATGGCCGTGCGTTCTGCATGCACCCGGAATTTTTGAGGGACCAGATTGACCGTTCCATCCGCCGCACCGGCCTGCCACAACTGGACCTGGTGATCCTGCGCTTGCCGGAAGAAGAATTGCCGGAGTTGGATGAGGAAGCCATTCGGTGGCAGGTGCGCCGCGCCTTTCTTTATTTGCACGAGGAATGCGAACGCGGACGAATTTCCGGGTTTGGCATTTCTTGTCCCGACTGGCTGGAAATCAAGCCCCGGTGGAGTGGCTTCACACTGGAGACCGTACACGCGGAGAATGAGGGCTTGCCTGGATTTCAAGCAATCGAGTTTTCCGCCAATTTCATTCATGATCGGGCGGTTGCGGGAAGCGGAAAAGGTCCGTCGTTGGTGGAACGCGCAAAGTCTCTGGGACTCAAAACCATTGCAGGCAGGCCCTACCGTGCGGTTGTGGAAGGGGAGGGTGTGTTGCTCATCGATTACCCGGAAAGCGAATCCGGAAACCGCGGACAAAAATGGGACTGGTTGCTGGACGAGCTGAAAGAATTGGAAACGCGCATTCACCTGAACAGCATGGCCGATGGGCGGAATTTGAAAGAAGTGCTGGAACAGGCCAGTATTCCTTCGCCGTTCAAGTTCCGTGACCTTCTCGAACCGGTACGAAATTTCCTTCCCGAAAGCACCCGGCAATTGAACGAAGTGCTCGATAACATCCGGCAGGTTTATTTCCGCGCCCGGTCACTTGGCGAACAGATCGTGCAGGCCCGCCTGTGGGATCCCGTCAGCTTCGATGAAATGTTCGATACCGCTGAGCAATATGTCGATTGGATTTCGCAGGATTTAAAGATTCGGTTTCAGCAGGAATCGAACTCCAGAATCAAGTCTCTTCGGGAACGTTATTTTCCCGGTTCGCCCGAGGCGATCCCTTTGCAGGTGCTGGGAGTGAAATGGCTTCTGGACCGGGGAGTGGATATTGTGCTGTCGGGTATGACCCGCCGGGAATATGTCGCCGAAGCGTGCCGTCTTTTAAACGCCTTCGACAACTCCTGATCCCGACATGGTCAGGAAGAAGGACTTTGGTTTACCTGTAGTTGGGTGATTCCGGATGAACCACGGTCTAGAAAATGTTTTAATTCGGGCATGGAAAATGATAGGCTTTTTTATAACCGTAAACCCAAAATTTTTGTGGGAGATTAGGAATATGAGAAAACTGCTGGTCAGTTTGGTTATCGCTTTCGTGATGATGATCCCCTTCTCGGCCATGGCGGATGAAGGTCCCATGAAATTGCCTGACAGTGCGCCTGAAAGCGCCAAAATGCACAATCAGGAAGGCATCAAACATTGGAATCAGGGGCATTACGATGTTGCCTTCAAGCATTTTGAAGAGTCCGCCGGCATCGATGCATCCAACGGTGAAATTCATTTCAACGAAGCCATCGCATTGGACAAAATGGGTCAGCATGGCAAAGCCACCATGCATTTTAAAGCGGCCAAATCCCGCGCCAATGGCAACCAGGCCATCATCAACTCCCCGATTCTGAACGCCCATATTGGTGGGTGACGCAAAACGAAGCGTGATCGGGAACTCCTCAATTAGGCAGAAGTCCTTGTAAAAAAAGGACTTCTGCTTTTTTTTGGTTGAGATTCCGGATTCTCGATTTCCAAGTGCGGGTGGTTTAGTTGGTGTCTGTGGTTATGCTATAATTCCTACAGCATCTCCCCTGAGTGCCAGTGCCCGTCAGGGTCCTAAAATTTTCTTTTAAAGAGGTTTTTATGATGGGGATCGGTTTTCCAGAGTTGATGGTGATCCTGGTGATCATCATGATCATTTTCGGCGCCGGCAAGTTGCCGGAGATCGGCAGTGCCTTTGGCAACAGCATTCGTAATTTCAAAAAGTCGATGAAGGAAGCGGAAGAGGGAGAGGACAAAGAAAATGAAACCGCCGCCGTGCCGGAGGGCGCACCATCGGCCCCCGCCCAAGTGGAGGGAACTCCCGGGCTTCAACCGTCTGCCCAGAACACGGCCACCACGGCTCCCTCGGGACAATCTTCGTCCCAGCCTGTGACCGCACAGGCCACCGGCACCGACCAGCAGTCGGGACAGACCCCCGCACCGAATACCAAGAAAAAAGATAAACCGAAAGACGAAGCCGAGAAGATGATCGAGGATGCGATCAATGAATTGAAAGAAAAACGCATTGATACGATTAAAACGAAGCACGACGGACTCGTTCAGCAGTCAGACGTGTTCACCGAATCCCTGAAACGAACGCCCTTCGGGCGCGGTCGTGATCGCGGGGTTTCACGCGATGTATTCTAAGATGTAAGGGAATCCGTTTTCACAACGGCCATCCGGTCACTCGTTGAGTGCCACCGGTTGGCCGTTTTTTTTCAGGGTTGCTCTGAGGATTCTGCCGGGATTCGCATGGGTTTGAATGCGGCACTTCCGCCCAGCAGGAGGCCGAGCCCGATCCAGATCAATTCGCGGATGCGTCGCACCAGAGACACCGCGAGCCCGAGCGGGCCGCTCATGCCCATCGACATGAAAATCACCACCAGCCCCGCCTCCTGCGCCCCCAGGCTGACGGGTATGAAGAAACTGCCCACCCGCACCAGTTGCAGGATCGCCTCGATGGTCCACAACTCCATCCAGCTCAACTCGACGCCCAGAAAGTAAAGCGTGAAGTAGAGTTCGATCACCCCCGCCACCCAGCCCAGCCAGCCGTACCAGATGGATTTGAAGCAGAGCGTGTGGTGTTCGCGGTAATACCCCGACATCATATTGCAGAGTTGAAGCAGGTGATCGACCGCCGGGCGCGCCTCGCTTTTGGGAAAGGTTCGGTCGAACCAGCCCACCAGAATGCTCAGGCATCCGGTGGTCTGGAACAGCAGGAACAGGATGATGAGGACAGAAAAGGTGATGAGCCCGGCGGCGCTGCCGTTTTTAAAGGTTTCGTCGATGCCGTCCGTCAGAAACAAAAAGACGGTGCCGGGAATCATGAACAAGAGGAGGCTCAGCATCAGCGTGGTGCGCGCCACCACCTGCGAGGCGAGACCCTG
>NZ_HG422173.1:2487367-2512555 GCF_000341545.2 Nitrospina gracilis 3/211 | reverse complement strand
GAAATGCGCTTTCACCGGCTCGCCGCCCAGCGAGCCGAACGGCGTGATGGCGTTGAACGACTCGCCGATGGTACGCACTTTCCAAAGCGCGAAGGTGGTGAGCCGTTTCACTTCCTCCGGTTTGAAGGCGAACTGCCACGAACGTGCGTCGAAATAAGCCACCAGGCCGTAGGCGAGGAATATCAGGAGGAAGCCCCAGCCCATGTCCAGCAGGTGATGGGTGACGTCTTTGAAATCGACGGTGCTCACAGCCCACGCAAAGAGGCCGACGCCGAACAGGAAAAACAGGGGTTTCAGGATTTTGGACATGATGCACTGCGGATCGGGAGTGAAGGGCGTATTGCGCCCGATCCATTGAGGATAGATTCAATCGGAAGAGAGGTCAACCCGGAGGGGCCGTAAAACGATGTGGGTTTTAACGGTCGCACTCACCGCCGATCATGTTGATCATGTCGAAGGTGGGGATGATGTCGGCCAGCATGGCGCCGCGCACCATCACTTCCATCGCCGCCGTCATGGTGAAGCAGGGCGGGCGCACGCGGCACTTGTAGGGGCGGCCGGAGCCGTCGCTCACCAGGTAAAAACCGAGTTCTCCGTTTGCCGCTTCCGTACCCAGGTACACCTCGCCGACCGGCGGCTTGATGCCGTCGATGGTCAGCTTGAAGTGGGCGATCATTTCTTCCATGCGCGTGTACACATCCTGCTTGGAAGGCTGGCGCATGTAGGGGTTGTCCACGTTGATGGGACCGTCCGGCATGTCTTTCATCGCCTGCTTGACAATCTTGTAGCTCTGCTTGATCTCCTCCATGCGCACCAGGTAGCGGTCGAAGTTGTCACCCGTGCGGCCGAGCGGCACGTCGAAGTCGATGCGGTCGTAAACCAGGTACGGCTGGGCCTTGCGCACGTCGTAATCAACACCGCAGGCGCGCAGGCACGGTCCGGTGAAGCCGTAGGAAATGGCTTCTTCCACGGAGATGATCCCCGTATCGCACATGCGGTCGAGGAAAATGCGGTTTTTGGTGAGCAGTTTGTCGACGTCGTCGAAAAGCGCGTCCAGCTTCGGGTACGCCGCTTTCAGATCGTCATCCAGGTCTTCCGGGATGTCGCACATCAACCCGCCGATGCGCACGTAGTTGGAAGTCAGCCGCGCACCGCAGATTTTTTCCAGAATGTCCCACAGGATTTCGCGGGCTTCGACGAAATAGATGAATGCGGTGAGTGCGCCCAGCTCCAGCGCAGCCGCCGCGATGTTCGTGTAGTGGTCGGCGATGCGCATCAACTCGTTGGTGACGACGCGGATGTACTGGCACCGCTCGGTGCATTCGATACCCAGCAGTTTTTCCACCGCCAGCGCGTAGCTGATGTTGTTCATGATGGCGGAGCAGTAGTTCAGCCGGTCCGTGTACGGGAAGACGTTGGTGTAGGTGACGCTTTCGCACATCTTCTCGAAACCGCGGTGCAGGTAGCCCACTTCGACTTCGCAGTCCACCACGGTTTCGCCGTCCAGCGTGAGGGTGAATTTCACCGTTCCGTGCGTCGCCGGATGGGACGGGCCCATGTTCAGGACCAGGTGTTCGGTATGCAAACTATCCTTGAGATCGGACATGTCTTCTATCTGCTCCTTGATATATAGCTTTAAGCTCAGCCGGCCTTCGAGATTTTGACCGAAACCAGACCCTCTTCACCGTTCCGCATCTTGTTGATGGGAACGTCCACCCAGTTCTTGGGAATGTACACGACACCCTGAACCGACCGCTTGTTGACTTCGACGGGAACTTCCACCGTGTGCGTGGAGGATTCGACCTTGATCCGGTCGCCGCTTTCCACGCCGAGTTCCTTCGCGTCCTTGGGATTGATCTCGGCGATACAGTCCGGCCCAATGTCCATCAGCGCCTTGGCGTACTGCGTGTAGGTGCCAATGTGGAACATGTGGTTGTTGCTGATCAGCGTGAAGGGGTACCCGTTGCCGTTCGTGGCGGGAGCGGCTTCCGCTTCGGTGACCGCGAAGCCCGGTTTGTGGCTGCTTTCAGCGGGGGCCCATTGCTTGGACTTTTTGCCGGGAAACATTCCCTTGTAAATGGGCGCGGCGATTTCGATTTCCGCCTGCACATCCTCGACCGAGTTGAAGTCGAACGGCTTGCCGAACGCATCCGCCAAATCGAGAAAGATGTCGAAGTCCGGGCGCGACTCGCCTTCCGGCAGGACCGCCGGTGTGACCTTCTGTACGTGGCGGGTCATGTTGGTGAACGTGCCTTCTTTTTCCGCGTAGGTACAGGACGGCAGAACCAGGTCCGCCATCTTCGCGGTCTCTGTCATGTACGAATCGTGCACCACGAGGAAGGGTACCGTCTGCAGTGCGTTTTTCACCACATCTGCTTTGTAATAGCTGTGGCAGGGGTCCTCGCCGGCAATATAAAGCATCTTGACGTGGCCCTTGGTGCAGTGTTCCCACAGATCATCAACCAGGTTTTCCCCTACGAACTTGAGTTCATTGAGGCCCCAGGTCTTGGCCAAGTGAGCCAGTGCCTCGGGGTCGTCCGCGCGCCGGTAGCCCGGCAGGTATTCCGGGGTGAGGCCCATGTCGTTGACGCCCTGCGAGTTGCAGTGTTCGCGCGGCGGGTAGATGCTGACACTGCCTTCGCCGCCCGCGTGCACGAGGATCGACAGGTTGAGAAGCGCGTCCAGAATGGCTTCGCCCCGGCCGGTTTCATGGATATCGTTGCCAACCAGGATGAACCGGTCGGCATTGCGGCTGAAGCGTTCCGCGGCGCGGGTGAGCGTCGCATCATCCAGACCGGTTGCGTTCTGGGCGTAGTCGGCGGTGTATTTGGACAGTGATTGAACGAAGGCGTCATAGTTTGGCAGGACGGTTTTGACCTTGCCCGTGTCCACGAGGTTCTTGTCGATCAGGATTTTGCTGATGCGGTTGGCCACCGCCAGATCCGAGCCTGGTTTGTACGTCATCCGCACTTCCACTCGGGATTCGTGGTTGAAGACCACGTTACGCGGGTTGGCGATGAGGATGTCGGTGCCAAAGTTGATCGCTGCCTTGCGGATGGAGTTGCCTGCAACCGGGTATTCCGAGGGAATGTCGGTGTTGAACAGCAGCACCACGTCCGCCTCATCCAGCTCCGTGATCGGCTTTGACACGATGCCGTTTTCGAAACACTGCTGGGTGAAACGGTTGACGTACGGCGCCCGCACCTGATTGAGATTGGTCAACTGATTGGTACCGACCAGACCGCGAAACAGTTTCTGGAACAGGTAATTTTCCTCGTTGGTCAGTTTTTCCCCGCCGATGGCGGCGATGCTGGCCGGTCCACTGCGGTTGATGGTGGCTTTCAGGCGATCGGCGATGGTCTCCAGCGCTTCCGACCAGCTGACTTCCTGAAAGGTGCCACCGACATTCATCATAGGCTGCTGGATACGCTGCTTGTTGTGGACCATGCCGTGGCCGAAACGGCCCTTGGCGCACAGGTTGCCTTCGTTGATTCCGAGGTCGAACGTTTCGTCGCCTTCGATGCGCACCAACTGACCTTTTTTGGTTTCCATCTTGACCGTGCAACCCCATGAACAGAAGTTGCAGGTGCTGTGGGTGTTCTTGAACATGGATGCCAGGCCGCGCGCGCTCGAAGTCATGTCCATCAACGCGCCGGTGGGGCAGACGGTGATGCACTGGCCGCAAAACTCGCAGTCCAGCGGCTCGTCGTTGGCGGTGCCGATGCCCACCTGGTAGCCGCGCTTGTGGTAATCCAGTGCCTGCACGCCCTGAATCTCGTCACACACGCGTACGCACATGCCGCACATGATGCACCGGTTCAGGTAAAACTCGATGATCGGGTTGGTCTTGATGCTGGGCTCGTTGCGGCGCTTGATCTCGAAGCGTCCGTTCCACAGCTTCAGGTGGTCGGTATTGTCCTGCAGGGGGCAGACGCCGGATTTGTCACAGATCGGGCAGTCCAGCGGGTGTTCGACCAGCAACATCTCCAGACACGCACCGTTGTAGCGGCTGGTTTCATCCGTGTCCGTACGGATCTTCATGCCTTCGGATACCGGATGCGTGCAGGAATAGACGAGATCCTTCTTGCCGTCCTCGTTGATTTCCACCATGCACGTACGGCACGCTGCGAACGGCTTCAGTTTGGGGTTCGAACACAGGTTGCTGATAAAAATATCCGCCCGCTTCGCGGCATCGAGGATCATCGTGCCCTCAGGCGCGGTGAGCGGCTTGTCATTGATCGTGAAGTTGACCGTTTTTCTGACGACGGTACTCATTTATTCCTTCGGCTCCTGGTATTTTTAAAGCTTGTAATGATCACAGATTTCGTAGGTTTTTCCGGGTCGATGGTGCCATGCGTGTCTTCGCCGATGATGGCCATCGGAGCGGCGCCGCAGTTGCCGAGGCAGGAGGCAAATTCCAGCGTGAACAGTTTGCTGGCATCCGTTTCGCCCTTGCCGATCCCGTATTTTTCCTGCAATTTCTGAGCAATAACGGGAGCGCCTTTGACGAAACAGGCCGTACCGTAACAGAGCTTGAAGATGTACTTGCCCGGCTCGACGATGCGGTACTGGGGGTAGAAGGAGATGACGCCGTAAATCTCCGCACGCGTGATATTCAACTCCTCCATCACCACCTCGACGATCTCATCCGGCAGAAACCGGAACTCGTTCTGGATCTTGGTCAGCAGGGGAATCAAAAACTGGCGCGACCGGCGCGGAAAGCTGTCCATGATCTCATAGACCTTGTCCATGCAGATTTTCGTTTCTTCCGGGGCGGCGGTCTCCACGGAGGTGGATTCTTCCTGATTGGTTTCGATTTCCGGGTTGTCCATGAGGGGTCTCTATAATGGATGGGTTGACAGTTAGAAACTGAACCGTAACTCATTTGAATTATGGCAGGTTAATCTTATCAAACCTGCGGAAAAAAACGAAGTATATAAACCCGGCGAATAAGCTGTCAACCTAAATATGGCTGCGGGGAAGAGTTGTAAAAGGAAGGGGACGAGTGTGGTGCGTATTGACACAAATATCAAAACGCAGCGTGCCTCAGCAACTTCGATGCGATTCCATAAACCCCTGCAATAATTGCAGGGGTTACATTCGGTGCAAGGATCACATTCCAGACGGCAGTTAAACCGAAACAAAGAGGAGGGATTGCACTGAAAAAATTAAGATACTAAAGTAGGAAGTTGTATATAAATATTTGTTTTTAAATAAAATATTATTTTATTTTGAGCGGGCCTGTTTTGCCGGTCCGGGTTTCCAGTTCGGCCAGCCGTGTCAGGGCACCCGTGTGGTCGGGGTCGATACGGAGAGCCATGCGGAAGGCGGAGCGGGCTTCCCCTCGCCGATGTGCGGCGGCAAAAGCAACCCCGAGATTGAAGTGGGCGTCTGCGTTGCTTGGATCGTAACGCGCTGCCTGCTGGAAAGCCCAAACCGCTTCCCGGTACCGCTTGAGTTGCAGCAATACCCAGCCGCGGCTGAAATGGGCTGAAGGGTTTTCGGCATCAACACGAAGGGCGCCGTCCAACGATGTGAGCGCGTCCGGATACCTTCCCAGAAGATCGTAAAGCACTCCCAAGTTGAACCGGGGCTCAAAGTAATCGGATTTCAGCCGGATGGCCTCGGAGTAGGCATGAATGGCCTTATCCGGTTGCCCTATTTCGCTGTATATGACGCCCAACTGATTATAGATTCTATAGTTTTCCGGATCCAGTTGAACCGACTGGTGGTAAGCCTTGAGGGCCATCTGGTATTGACGGAGATGCCAGTAGGCACTTCCCAGTTTCAGGAGAGTCTGTTGCCGGCGGGTGACATCGCCCATCGCTGCCCGCAGGGCAGGCACCGCCTCAGCGTAACGTTCCAGTTCCAGGTAGCTGTCCCCAAGCATGGCCTGAGCTTGAAAGTTGTCCGGATTTCGCGCCACGGTCCGTTCCAAATGAATCACGGCCTGCTCATGCCTTCCCAACCGGGTTAAGATGATGCCCAGACCGAAGTCCGCCTGAGGCAGTTCAGGGTTCAGTTGCAGGGCTTTTTTGAAGGGAATGACGGCTTTTTTCAGCTGGTCCAGTTGCATGAGCGCGTCACCCAGGAACATCCAGGCCTGGGAGCGGCCGGGGTCCCTGCGCAGGGTCTCGCGAAGCGGTACGATGGCCGCGCGGTAGTTCCCCAATTGCCATTGTGTGTTGCCCAGGCTTTGCCAGATTTCCACTGAATCCGGAAAAAAGCGGAGGGATTTCTGGTATGCCGATATGGCATCCTGCCAGCGGTTGAGTTCTTCATAGGCACGGGCCAGTTTCAGCTGCACAGGCCCATTTTCAGGGTCCAACCGCAGGACGTTTTCAAACTCTTCGGCTGCCCGGTGGTAGTTTTCCTGAAGCAGGCTGAGGTCCGCGATGCGATGGTGAGCGCGGACGTGTTTCGGGTTCAGGTTGAGCACCCGCATGTATTCGACGATCGCTTTTTCCATTTGCCCCAGATTTTCCAAAGTCTGACCCAGGTGGAAACGGATATCGAGATTGTTTGAATCAAAACGTAAAGCGTTTTCAAAAGACTCGCGGGCGTTGACCAATTGGCCCAACTCCAGGTATTCGCGACCCAGCTGGTAATGACTTTTGGCCTGCTGCGGTTGTACAAACGTCAGCTCCTTGAATGCCAGCATCGCTTCCCGGTGTTTTCCCATGCGGCTCAGGGCGCGGCCCAGGTATTCCAGGGCCAGGGCGTTTTGGGGATCGATGCGGAGGGCGTTCTCCAAAGGTTCCAAAGCCTTTTTCAATTGGCCAGTGGCCACCCGAATGCGGCCGATGGCGGCATAGGCATCGGCAAAATTGCTGTTGAGGTCGAGGGTCTGCTTGTACTGGGAGATGGCAGAGTCGAACTGGGACAGCGCTTCCATGCTTTTTGCCAGAGCAAATCTCCATTCCGGGTGCAGGGGGCTGAGTTCCAGCGCGATTAGGTATTCCGGGATAGCTTCGGTGTGCCGGTCGGTTTCCGCATATGTCCGGCCCAATGCAAAATGAGCCCGCGGCATGCCGGGGTTGATCCGAAGCGAGTTGGTCAGGTGTTCAAGCGCCTCTTCGTATTTCTTAAGCTCCAAATTGGCATATCCCAGTCCAAACTGGGCATCGGCAAAATTCGGGTCCAGCAACACCGCTTCCCGAAAGGCTTCGGCGGCCTCCTTCGTGTGGCCCAGTTGGCTATGCGCTTCGCCGATCTGATAGTAGGCACCGGAATAAAGCGGTTCCACCTCCAACACCTTTTTGAATTCAGCGATGGCCTTGTCATACAGGCCGATCTGCGCGTACGCCCGCCCCAGCCCGAAATGAGCGATGTAGTCGTTGGGGTCGACCTTGAGCGCGTCCCGGTACTCCTGCATGTGCAGGAAGTCGGCGTGGGACGGCACACTCGCAAGGACTGTCCCCAGCAACAGCGACAAAACGAAAGCGATTTTTTTCATAACTGGTCTCTGCATGGCAAACCCTGTTTCCATATCGTCACAATCCTCCGGGAAACAAGGGGAAGGGGACAAAATTTCTTTCCATTATCGCTAATTTCGCTGGAAGATGCCGAAGTTTGCCTGCGGAGTCGTTTTTAGTTCAAGGGATTTTTCAAGCTTGCCGATAAGTGATGAAGCAACGCAAATTCAACTCTTTTGAGAGGAAATCGGCATGCCGACCAGCACTTATTCCGATCTCGAATCCGTCCTCAAGTTTTTTAACCACGCCAAACCGCGGTCCCTTTTGGATATCGGTGTTGGGTTCGGCAAGATTGGATTTCTGGCCCGGGAATTTCTTGATGTCATGATGAACGAGTCGTACCGGCCAGCGGACTGGAAGGTTCGGATCGATGGCATCGAGGCCTTTTCCGACTACATTCAGGATCATCACAAAGCCCTTTATGATTCCATCCATATTGGTGACGCTTTTGAGGTCATCGATGGACTGGGCAAGTACGACGCGATTGTGCTGGGCGACAGCCTGGAGCATTTCGAAAAGGAACGCGCCTGGCAGATGCTGGACAAGTGTGCCGAACACTGCACAGGTTACCTGATGATCTTCATCCCGCTGGGCGAGCGCTGGGAGCAGGAAGCCATCTACGGCAACGAATACGAGCGGCACCTGTCTTTCTGGACCCGCGAGGAGTTTGAACCCATTGCCACCGCCTGCAAATTCAGTCGATTCGAGGGCATCGGCGATTACGGCCGGTTTCTGATCCACGTGGGTCATTACCGCCACCACCGCTTGCGGATGCATGCTGACGACCTGTTCCGAAACGGCGAGAAGGATAAGGCCATCGCTGTGCTGACATCAGGCATGGAAGGCTTGCCGGTGAATGTGGAGAGCGAATACCAACTGGTCGATTTCCTGCTGGAGATGGATCGCCTGCGGCAGGCGGTCCACCGTCTCAAATCCATCCAAATCAAATTCCCCAACGAAGCCCCGGTGGTGGGGGCCTATATCGAACGCGTGGAAGCCTTTCTTGCCCGGCAGGCCAAAGCCTCCTGACCTTTCCTGCAAATCCAGGATTATTTATTCAACCGCCCTGCAGCTGGTACTTGACGACAGCGCGGTTGTGGTCATCCAGGTTCGTGGAAAACTTATGCGTGCCGTCCTGACGTGAGACAAAGTAAAGAAATTTTGTTGCGGCGGGATTGAGAGCCGCCTCGATGCTGTCCAGGCCGGGGCTGGCAATGGGGCCTGGCGGCAGGCCGGGATAGAGGTATGTGTTGTAAGGGGATTCCACAGACAGGTCTTTCTTACGGATATTGCCGTCGAAATCGGCCAGCGCATAGATCACCGTCGGGTCTGTTTGCAGTCGCATGTTGCGTTTCAAGCGGTTATGGAAAACAGAGGAGATGATTTTCCTCTCCGAAGGAGCCCCGGTTTCTTTTTCTATAATGGAGGCCAGAGTGACGATCTCGTGCAACGTGAGGTTCATGTGTTCGGCCTTGCGGGCGGCTTCAACCAGATTCACTTTTTCCTGAAAAGTCTGCACCATGGTTTCCACGATGCGTTTCTCGCCTGCGTTTCTGGGGAACTTGTATGTTTCCGGAAACAGGTAACCTTCCAGATTTTTCGCGGGAGCGCCCACTTTGCCGATCAATTCCGCATTGCGCGTTTCCTCTAAAAAACGTTCCCGGCTTCCCAGCCCCGCCTGTTCCACCAGCCCTGCAATTTCAAGGATGCGATACCCCTCCGGCACGGTGAGTGTGTGCAGAACCGACTGGCCGGAGGTGATGGTTTCCAGAATCTGTTTGGGTGGCATGGCTCCAGACAAACGGTACTCGCCGGCACGAACCTGGTTCTGTTTTCCCTGAAGATAGGCAAACAGCACAAACCCTGTCGGGTTGTCGATGAACTGCTCTTCATTGAGGTGATGGGACACCTGTTTCAGGGTCATGCCGCGGGAAATGTCCACAATGCGGGAATCGGCAGCGGCGGACAACGGCGAGGTGGAATAGCTGTACAGCCAGAATGAGAACCCGAACACTCCGGTCAATACCAGAAAAAGGCCTGCCAGAAGCGATGTCTTCAAGTAACCGTTCATGGAAAAAGCCTTGCCAGACCGTGTGCCCCTTTACCTTCGCGTTACCCTTTGCTGCGGAGGATGGATTTGATTTGCGTGACGAACTCGGCGTTTTCATCATGGGTGCCGACTGTGACGCGCAAACAGTTCCGCAGGCGCGGGTGGCTGTTGAGATCCCGCACCAGTATACCTTTTTCCACCAGCTGATTGAACACCTCTTCGGAGCTACGATGCACGCGGAATAACACGAAATTGGCGTCGGATGGAAATATCTGAAGTTCGGGGAGATTCGACAGGATTTTGATCAGCCAGTCGCGTTGTTCGAGTATCTGGTCGATCTGCTGTTTCACCGGTCCGAACCGGTTCAGCAATACGGCGGCCAGCTCCTGCGATACGGTGTTGGAATTGTAAGGCAGACGGATTTTGTCCATCTGCTCGATAATCGCCGGGTGCGCCACCGCGTAACCGACGCGCAGGCCGGCGAGCCCGATCTTGGAAAGGCTGCGCAGGATCACCAGGTTGTTGTGCGTCTCCAACTGATCGAGAAAAGTATCGCGCGCAAAGTCGTAGTAGGCCTCGTCGAGTACGGTGATGCCTTTGAAATTCTCCAGCACTTTCTGGATGGCTCCGCGGTTGAAACAGTTGCCGGTCGGGTTGTTGGGGTAGCTGAAAAAGACGATGCGCGCCTGCGTTTGTTCCAGCTTTTCCAGAAACGGTTCCGCCGCGAAATCCCATTGTTCATCGAGCGGAAAGCTCTCCGCCTTCGCTCCCATGCCGCGGGCGATGATCGAGTACATGGCAAAAGTGGGATCGGGGAACACCACCGTGTCGCCGGGGTCGCAGAACACCTGGATGAGAATCTGGATCAGTTCGTCCGAGCCGTTGCCAATGGCGAGTTGGTTCGTGGAAACGGACAGACGCTGGGACAGCACGTCCTTCAAACGCTGACTGGCCGGATCCGGGTAGCGGTTCAACTGAAACGTGCGGAAGGTGTCCTGAAACAGGTCGAGGATTTCCGACGGCGGCGGGTATGAGTTCTCATTGGCGTGGAGCTTGATGTCGCAGTCGAAATTTTCCACGTGGTATGCCTTGAGCGCTTTTATCTTGTCTTTGACCAGTTGGTCGAGATTTACGTTTGCCATGCCGCCTCAGTCGGATTTCAGGATGTCGCCGATCACCGGACAGTCGGTGGTGAAGCGCGAACTGCGGTGCTTCTCGGCGCGGAAAATACACAGGAGCGTTTCCACCGTCTCTTCGACGCTGTGGTTTGCGACGATGTAATCGTACAGCCGGTACTGACCCATTTCAATTTTTCCGGCGGTCAGGCGTTCGATTATTTTTTCCTCGGACTCGGTGCCGCGTTGCCGCAGGCGCCGTTCCAACTCGCGCAGGGAAGGCGGCAGAATGAAGATGAACACCGCGTCGAGTTTGAGTTTGCGGATGGACGCCGCACCCTGAGGGTCCGCTCCAGAATCACATCCTCGCCGCGGTCCCGGTGGGCTTTCAGGGTACTGTGCGCAGTGCCGTAAAAATGATTGTGCACCCAGGCGGACTCCAGAAACTCGCCTTTCTTCTGCATCGCCTCGAACCGTTCGCCATTAATAAAATGATAGTCAACCCCTTCGCGTTCGTTCTGCCGGGGCGGGCGGGTGGTGTGCGATACAGAAAACTTGATGTCCGGGCGGACTTCCCGCAGGCGGTTGCATATAGTGGTTTTGCCGGTGCCCGAAGGCGCGGACAGGACGATGAGCAGGCTGTTGTTTTGGGGTCGGGTGTCGGTCATGGAATCGGTTTGATCGCGTGATTGCAAAATCACTCGATATTCTGCAATTGTTCGCGGATTTTTTCCAGAACGCTTTTGATCTCGATCACCGACTGGGAAGTGGGGTAGTCCGCGGATTTGGACCCGATGGTGTTGGTCTCGCGGTTGATTTCCTGCGTGATGAATTCCAGCTTGCGCCCGGCGGGCTCCTTGGAACCGAGCAGTTCGGCGAACTGACCGAGGTGGCTGTGCAGGCGGCTGATCTCTTCCGAGATGTCCGAACGGTCGGCCATGATGGCGATTTCCTGCGCCAGCCGGGTTTCGTCCAGATCCTGTCCGGTTGTCAGCGCCTGGATTTTTTCTTTTAAGCGCTCGCGGTAGGCGTCCAGCACCATCGGCCGGCGTTCCTTGATCGTTTCGAGGTGCTCGCCGATCTGGCGGATATGCTGGCCAAGTTCGGCTTCCAGATTGGCGCCTTCTTCGGTGCGCATCTGGATGAGTGCGGTGAGCGCGTCCTCGACGGTTTCCATGACCATGGACTCCTGCGCCGGGTCCAGCTCCAGTTGCTCCGTCATCAGGATATCGCGTACACCCAGCAGGGCCTCCAGCGGCAGGTCGCCGGACAGGCCAAATTGTTCTTTCAACTGCCGGGCGGCGTCCACGTATTGCGAGGCCAGTTCGATATTGGGTTTCAGCCTGGTGTCGGCGGACTCGCCTTCGGTTCTTTCAAGAGCAACGAACACGTCGAAGGTGCCGCGCGCACAGCGGGCCTTGATGCATTTTTTCAGGGGAAGCTCGAGGGCGCTCAGATGCTTGGGCAGGCGGGTGTTGGCTTCGATGAAGCGGTTGTTGACCGAGCGGATTTCGACCTTACAGGAAAACGCTCCGCTCTGTTTTTCTGACCGGCCGAAGCCGGTCATACTTTTCAACATTCGGCCGGCAACCTTCCAGCTAGACTTTTTCGAAGACGATGATGTGGTGCCCGTTGTCGCGAACGTGCGACACCAGTTTGTGCCCCTCGTTCTGAACACTGCGGGGAACGTTTTCTGCCGGTTCGCCGTCGTCCAGGACCACTTCCAGCTTCTGACCGGGAGACAGGCTCTCCAGCTTGAGCTTGGTTTTTACATAATCCTGCGGGCTCTTGACCCCTTTGAGGTCGATCTGTGCGTGGACGGCCTCGGCGGTGGAGGTGCCTCCATTGCCGGCGGGAGATGCCTTTGCCTGCTCCGCAATTTCATCGGTGACGCGGATGCGCAGGGATTTCTCCGACTGCATCTTGTCGTACGCTTTGCGGCATTCGCCGATGAGGGTTTTTGATTCGTCGATCAGGCTCTGCGCGAATTCCGGTTCGGCGGTTTCGGGATCTTTCTGGAACCGTTCAAACACGCCGGAGTGGGACTCGGACACGATGCCGGTTTCCACGATCAGCGACTCGAACTTCCTCATGGTTTCTAGGTTGTCCTCGAAGTCCATGCCCTCGGTCACCAGGAGCGCCCGCGCCGCCAACGCCAGCGAGCGGTTGGCCTGCCGAACGGAATCAGCGATCAATTCCTTCTCGAACGCGCGGGTGCTCTGGAACAGGGCGCGTTCGGCTTCGGACAGTTGGTCGGTGATCATGTCGGAGACCGCACCGGAACATTCGCCCTGGCCGCGGTCGTCCAGCGTGAACTTCTCCGTCGAATGATAATCGACATAGGACTGCGGTGAGTCGGTGATATTCGGCAGGTCCCTGAGATCGGACAACAGGTCGGCGAAGTAATTTTTGCCGACCCGGTCGTAAAATTCAGGAAAGGTTTCGCCTTCCTGCCGGTCTTGTTTGTAAGCATCCACGGTGCGGCGCGTTGCCAGCGGTACGTTTTTCGCCGGGATCTTGATCACGTGTTCGCCGAACTTCGCTTCCGTCTCCGAAATGCGGCCGCCCAGCATCATTTCGTAATGTGGAGCGAGCACGCCGTTGACCTTTTTCGCACTGCCGGAAAAGCCGATGTCCGCAATGTGGTGCTGGCCGCAGGAGTTGGGACATCCGCTGGCCTTGATCGACAGGGAATCCAGGTCGGTGGAGCCGGTGTACAGGTTCTCGATGTCCTCGGTGAGCTGGTTGATGAGCCCGCGCGAATGCGTGATGCCGAGGTTGCAGGTTTCGGAACCGGGGCAACAGGTCATGTCCTTCAACTCTTCCGTGCCCGCCTTGTGCTGGCCGATTTTCTTGAGCTCGCCGAAGACGTTGCCGAAGGCTTCCTTCTTGACCCACGGGATCATGATGTTCTGGTGCACGGTGTTCACCAGGCGACCCCCGGCGAAGTCGTCGGTCATTTTGGCGATGGCGCGGGCGTGGTCGCTGGTCAGGTCGCCCAACTGCAATTTGATGTGCACGTTGTAAAACCCTTCCTGTCTCTGCGGGAAGGTGTTGCGCGCCACCCAGTTCTGAAAATCCGGATCGTTGTCAAATTCGTTCGCCGGGGTGAAAGCGGGAATTTCCGGAATGGCCTCATCGGGCACGTCGATTTCCGGAAACGATTTGCCTTCGAGCTTGGCGAATTCTTCCTCGACCAACCGCCGGGTTTTATCGACGCCGTATTTGTCCAGCACGTACTTGAAGCGCGCCTTGTTGCGGTTCTGCTTGTTGCCGTGCTGGTCGAACACGCGGATCACTGCCTCGCAGGTGCGCAGGAGGTCTTCCGCCGGGACGAAATCCGAGAAGTGCTGGGCGAGGCGCGGCGAGGAACCCAGACCGCCGCCGATGATCATGCGGAAGCCGCGGCGCCCGTCGCGGATGATGCCGTTCAGACCGATGTCGTGAATGGGCGCGAGGCCGCAACCGTTGCAACCGCCGACGCTGATCTTGAATTTGCGCGGCAGGTTCTGCGTCAAGGGATGGCGCAGGAGAAAACGGGAGACGGCGCTGGCGTAAGGCAACACGTCGAAGGTTTCTTCCTTGCAGGTGCCGGCCTTGTGGCAGGCGGTGACGTTGCGCACGGTGTTGCCGCAGGCTTCGCGGGTGGTGATGCCGTGGGCGGCCAGGTCCTGCAGGCCCTCAGGCACGTCTTCCAGCGCCACGAAATGGAACTGAATATCCTGCCGGGTGGTCACGTGGAGGATTTTATTGGAATATTTATCCGCGAAATCGGCGAGGCCGCGCAACTGGTCGGTCGTGTACCGGCCCAGGGGCAGTTTGGTGCGCACCATCTGCACGTGGCCGGGTTGACGTTGACCGTAAATGCCGTGTTGGAGCCGGAAGCGTTTAAAATCCTCCTCGCCGACGTCGCCCTTCTCAAGGCGTTCCACTTCCGCGGCGAAGTCTTCCAGTTCCTGTACGATTTCGGGGGGGAGATTCAATGATTTTAAGTCCATAGCGATAATCCAAAACTAAAGATGCACTGCTTTATGCGTTCGCCCGGGGGCAGGGCGGATGCGTCAAATGATGGGGGGCGGCTCAGCCTGAAAACACTGATTCCATAGCGTCTCCCGTTTATTTTCTGCCGCCATTATGGATGCCATCATATAATAATTTGCCCTGAAAAAACAGGGGAATCGGTCGATAATACTGTTATTTTGATGTTGGAAGTCGCAAATACGTTTCCAACACTTTCAATATTTGACATAATTTTTTAGAATCAAAAACTTACCCCGGTGTGGGAATCCACTACGGATGCTTTCTCCCTCCGCATCGAAGGCATTGATAGAAGAGGCCTTGATTAAGCCATGATGGACGCGGGCTGGACGTTTCTGGATATCTCCCATTTTTGGATATGGGCCAATTTTCTGGTGTACCTGTGCGTCTTCACGGTGGCGCTGTACATCAATTACAACTTCAACACCATCATGGTCGGGGTGATTTACCTCCTGCCTTTGATCCCGTTCGGTCTGGAAGCCGCCAATGCGCCGCGTTTTCTCATGGTGTCGTTCCAGAACCTGGTGTTCGGGGTCATCGAGGTCGTGATCTTCGTGATCACGGTGAAACCGCGGGACGCCACCTTCGACCGCGAGCACATCAAGCAGTTGATCGGCCACGTCCTGCCCATTGCGGTGGCGCTGATCGGGCTGTCTTTCGTCGCTCGCATGAGCACCGCTCCCATGTCCGGGGGGGAGCTCGCTCTCATCACGACAGTGTTTCTGGCGGGATCGATCATGCGGGTGCTGGCGGTGTACCAGTTGGGAGCGACGGCATTCAAATTCGACATCGTGTTCCGCGACGACCAACAACTGAAGACCACCCACCTGTATCGATATATTCGCCATCCGTCCTACACGGCGATGATGATCGTGATCCTCGCCTACGCGGTCAACACCCACCACCTGCTGGCGGGGGTTCTTGGAATGGTGTCGGCAGCGTTCGGGTTTCAGTACCGTATTCATTACGAGGAGAAAGGGTTGCAGGAAAAGTTCGGGGAGGATTACCTGCGCTACCGCAACCGCACCGGCATGTGGATGCCGCGGCCGGGTGGGGTGAGGGAAAGCAAATGACCGGGGGGCTCACTCCTGCGGAAACCAGGTTTTCCAGTAAGGCTGGGTCACTTCACCCGTTTCCACCGGATTCTGGAACCACAGGGCTAGGCCGAAGACGGCACAGATGTACAGGTAGCTGGCGCTGTAGAACAGCGGTTTGCTGGCGCTTTTGCCGTTGAAGCGGGTGACTTCCGGTTTGGCCACATTTTTTACGCGGTAGAAATTGGAGATGGCCATCAGCACGAACAGCACCGTCGGGTGGTAATCGAACATGGCCATGAGAAACGCGGAGATCGGGGCGATGCCCGCCATGGCCAGCAGTTTCACCGGGTGGTTGCCGGTGAGATCGTCGAACGTATTGAGCGCCGCCATGTAGCACACCAGGTAAAACAGGCCGGTGAGACCGAGCCAGATGAAAAAGGCCAGGATGGTGGTGCCGCCGGTGATGTCTTCAATACCCAGAACCATGGCGGAAGCATAGCAGGAGTCCTGGAAACGGGCAATCGGGAGAAAAGCGGATGACCGAGGAAAGGCGGAAATTCGGCCGGGAAGGGGAGGCGGCGGCGGTGCGCCACCTGAAAAAGCAGGGTTACCGCATCCTCGAAACCAATTTCCGCTCCAGTGCGGGCGAGATCGACATCATCGGCGAGCACAACCGGTCGCTGGTGTTCATCGAAGTCAAAACCCGCGCCGACCTGGAAAAGGGGCACCCCGCCGAAGCGCTGACTCCCCGGAAGCAGAGGAAGATCGGGCAGGTGGCCAACCAGTTTCTGGCCCAATATAAAGCAGGGGACCGTACCTGCCGGTTCGATGTCGTGGCCATCACCGGAGACCCTCAAAATCCAAAGGATTGGAAAATTGAGGTGATTCAGGATGCCTTTCGATTGTAGAATTGGCATTGAAGATGAGACATTAAGGTCTTTAACCGATACCGACAGCAAGGAGCTTATTGCGTGAATTCCATATTGAAGAAATTGTCGAACCTGTTCGGGCCCGGATCGCGGGAAAAGGAAGAAGCTAGTGCTCCTTCTGCCACGGCTTCCTCCGCACCCCCTGCCTCTTCCGGTGAACCGCCGCTCCGTCGCCGGGTTATCCAGGCTCCGGTTATCATGGAGCAGGATGAAGCCAGCCGTAAATCCGACAAGGTACTGATCAAGGCGGAACTGTCCGGCATGCGAGATTCGTTGAAACTGATGGTCAACCGACCCTTGTTCGACGGCTATTCCTGGCATTTTTCGTCATTTGAAAGCGCGGCGGGCTCGCGTCTCGCGGAGGCGGTGTTCAGCGTGGACAAGGTGGAAACCCTGCTGGTGCAGGGGTCGACCGCCACCGTCACGCGTACTGAAGCGGCGCACGTCGAGCAGTGGAAAGAATTCGGCGAACAACTGGGGGCCGCCATGCGCGAGGCCATCGAGTCCGGCGAGCCGCTCATTTCCGAAGAAATCAAGAAGTCGATCCCGCCGGAAGACACGGTGCGTCAGGACATCCAGAAAGTCATTGATGGCGAAGTCAATCCAGGGGTGGCGGCACACGGAGGATTGATCGTGCTGAAAAAAGTCGAGGGCAACACCGTGCACATTGTCATGGGTGGCGGGTGTCAGGGGTGCAGTGCGGCGGACCTGACACTCAAGCAGGGCATTCACAATGCTTTCCGAAACGCAGTACCTTATATCGGCGCGATCCTGGACGAGACCGACCATGCCGCCGGCACGAACCCCTATTTCTCCTGAGGTGACGCATGCCCAAACTCAATCGATTCCACATCAAGATCGAAACGGGGGAAGTGGGGACAAAACAGCCCGTTTATTTCACCATCAACAATCACAAGGTCCCCTTCGAGGAAGTCAAGGGTGATGTGGGGCCGGGGCAGACTTTTGAAAGCGGGTTCGAGGTCTCAAGCTTCGCGCACTCCATGACGCTGGTTGGCCCGGAGCAGGGAAAATGGGATATTCAGAAGATCCGGGTGGATTACGACTGCGAAGGCACCCAGCCGTATTCGGTTACCTTCGGGCAGGTGGAGCTGGATGAGGCAACCGAGGTCAACATCTGGAACGATCCACCGCTTCCTACCTGGGACGTGTGAAGCCCTGAAGTGAGCGTTACCGGGTTTTGGAGGTGTCGCTCGTTACTTCGGCGACGTTGTCCGAGGAGGGAAACACGCCCCCCCGAAACTCCCCGTGAAGGTCTCCCAGCAGGATGTAGTTTTTGACCGTGGTCTCCAGCGGGATGAGGTGCTTCGAGGTCCAGAAGATCAGTTCTCCGTCCTTGGTCTTGAAGACGTCTTTGGGAATTTTGATTTTGATCAGATATTCGTTTTTGGGCTTGAGGGCACTGTCATTGCCGATCCGGCGTTTTTCGTTTTCTGTGTAGATGTAAACCTGGATGGCCTTCATGCTTTTTTCGGGTATCGTGTTGATAAGGTATCCCTTCCCCTTTTCGACTTTTCCATACACCTGATTGCGGAAGTTGTAGAACGCCGCCAGAATGTCATCGAAGAAAATTTGAGGAGGGATGTCTTCCCGGCCCTGGTCCACCTGTTTCTTGTTCACATAATCCATCCAAAAGTGGTTGCGGTTATGGTAATCAAGGATGTGGTTGGTCTCTTCCACCCGTTGGCCAATGATGACCTGGCGGATAAAGCGGATGGTTCGAACCCGGTTGCCATTGTCGATGACCTCAAATTTGGAATGGTAAAAGTGTTTGCGGTAGGAAGTGAAAAAGCCGACAAACCCCTTGGTCTCCGCCAGAAGGGTGGCGTGATAAAGGTTGTCTTCTTTAAAAAATTTTACCTCCACCGAAGCGGCTTTGCTGAACAGGAGGAAGTCCACATCCCATTTGAGGACCTCGCCGTTGAACCGGCGGATGTCCCCCTCGGGGCTGTAATGATTGTATTCGCCTTCCGAAGTGATCACGTGGCGGATATTGCCGGAAGGGGCTGCAAGGACCGGCAGGTTGGCAGCGAACCATTCCACGACGACCAGCAGGCCCGTGCAGGACAGAAATAGGAACCCATTCAGAAACAGTATTTTCAGATGGGGACGGGAATGTAGGAAACTCATAGGCAAGGGCTTGAAATCAGAGCACAGTTGAATACAATATAGGAAAAATCTGCAGACCGGGATATCTTAAACTAAAATGCCTGTGGGCATATAATTGTTTTTTCATAGATTTGTCACCATGAGCACGGAAACCTTACCAGAAACCTTGCCGGAAACCGTTCCGGAATCGCCCGATACCGTCGTCACCCCTGATTCCCGGAGTCGCACCGGATACATGCCCCTTTACAGGGTGATCATGTGGGATGACGATGTCACCACCATGGAATTCGTCATTCGCATGCTGTTCAAGGTGTTTGGCAAGGACTACAAAACGGCGGAACGCTTGATGCTGGAAGTGCATTACACTGGCAGCGCACATGTGGACACCCTGCCTCTGGAGCGAGCGGAATTCAAGGTAGATCAGGTCCATAAAGCGGCGGCTCTCGAAAATTACCCGTTCCGCTGTACCATCGAGCCGCTTTAGCCGACCTGTTTCCCCTCACCCGCGGGTTCTCCCCCTGCTCAACCACGTTGTTCCAGCGGCACGTAATCGTGGCTCGTTTTTCCTTGGTAAATCTGCCGGGGGCGCCCGATGCGGAAATCCTTGTCCCCCTGCAATTCCACCCAGTGGGCAATCCATCCCGGAAGCCGTCCGATGGCGAACATCACCGGGAACATATTGACCGGGATGCGGAGCGCCTTGTAGATGATCCCCGAATAGAAATCCACGTTCGGGTAAAGCTTTTTCGAGATGAAATAATCGTCTTTGAGGGCGATTTCCTCCAGCTGCAGGGCAATGTCGAGCAAAGGTTCCTGCACCTTCAGTTTGTCCAGCACTTCGTGGGCCATCTGTTTGATGATCTTGGAGCGGGGATCGAAATTCTTGTAAACGCGGTGCCCGAAGCCGAACAGGCGGGACGACCCTTCCTCGTTGGGTTTCTTGGCTTTCTCCACGAACTTTTTGGCGTCGCCACCCTCGTCCTGAATTTTCTGCAGCATCTCCACCACCGCCTGATTCGCGCCTCCATGAAGCGGCCCCCACAAAGCGTAAATGCCTGCGGATACCGAGGAGTACAGGTTGCAGCGGGAACTGCCGACCAGCCGCACCGTGCTGGTGGAGCAGTTCTGCTCATGGTCGGCGTGAAGCATGAGAAGGACGTCCAACGCCTTGGCCGCCACCGGGTTCACCTCGTAGGGTTCGCAGGGGGTGGCGAACATCATATTGAGGAAGTTTTTTGTGTAACTCAGGTGGTTCTGGGGATAGAGAAAGGGCTGCCCCAGGGATTTCTTGTAACTGTAAGCGGCGATGGTCGGGAGCTTCGCCAGCAGGCGGTGGATGGTGATTTCGATTTCGCGTGCTGTCTGGTTATTGAACTGGTCCTGGTAAAACGTGGCCAGGGCCCCCACCACCGCACTGCATACGGCCATGGGATGCGGGTTGTTGGGGAACCCGTCATACAGTTTTTTGATCGACTCGTGCACCATGGAGTGGTGCGTGATGTGGTACTGGAAATAATCCAGCTCGGACCGGTTGGGAAGATGGCCGTAGATAAGGAGAAATGCGGTCTCGATGAAATTGCTTTTCTCTGCCAACTGCTCAATGGGGATGCCCCGGTATAAAAGAATTCCTTTTTCTCCGTCCAGGAATGTGATGTCGCTCTGACAACTGCCCGTACTGACATAGCCGGGATCGAAGGTGATGTAGCCCGTGGAGGACCGCAACGTCGTAATGTCGATGGCCTTTTCGCCACAGGTTCCTTCAATTACGGGCAGTTCGTATGTGGTTCCATTCAGCACCAGCTGGGCGGTCTCGGTCATGTTTCCCCTCCCTGGTTTGACTTGGAATGAAGCTCGATTCTTTCCGTTCACCGACGGTAAGTGTATTATAGCGTGATTTGTCCACCTCCTTTAAATGGTGCCTGAAAACCATGACCAATGCCAACAACAAAAATTCAGGAAACCTGCTTCTGTACATGATCCTCACCGGGGTTGTTCTCGGAGTGTTGTGCGGATGGGTATTTGGTCCGAAAATGCACGCGGTGGACTGGATCGGTGAGATGTTCCTCAACGCCCTCAAGATGATGGTCATCCCCCTGGTGCTGTCGTCGCTCGTGGTCGGTATCGCCGGTTTGGGCGATATCTCAAAAGTCGGGAAAACCGGCGTCATCACGCTCGTGTACTTTTTAAGCACCACTGCTTTTTCAGTACTCATCGGCCTCGTTGTGGTGAACCTCATTCAGCCGGGGGTGGGTGTGGAAATGAGTGTGGCCCCGGAGGCTGAAACTTACCTGAAAGAGGCCCGCGGCGTCACAGATCTTTTCCTGAGCTTCGTCACGCCCAACCTGGTTCAGTCCATGGCCAACATGGATATTCTTCCGCTTATCATCTTTTCGCTGGTGTTCGGCGGGGTGCTGACGACCATGGGAGAACGCGGGCGGAGTGTGATCGATTTTTTCGATGTGATCAATGAGGCGGTGATGAAGATCGTGCACCTGATCCTCTACACCGCGCCTATTGGCATCTTCGCCCTCATCGCTTCCAAACTGGGGGCGGCGGGCGGAGGAGACCAGTTTGTCGCGGAGCTCATGAAAATCGGCAAATTCGCCTTCACCGTGATATTCGGCCTGCTGGTGCACGGCATTGTGGTGTTGCCGGTGATTCTGATGATGGTCACCCGTCGCAACCCGTGGAAGTATTTTCAAAATGCCCTGCAGGCGCTGACGACTGCGTTTTCCACCGCCAGCAGTTCCGCCACCCTGCCGGTGACCATCGAGTGTGCTGAAGAGTACAACCGGGTGTCGCGTCGGACTTCATTATTTGTGCTGCCCATTGGGGCGACGGTGAACATGGACGGAACGGCGCTGTATGAATCGGTGGCCGCCATCTTCATTGCCCAGATGCTGGGTGTGGATCTGACCTTCACGCAGCAGGTGATCATATTCCTCACCGCATCGCTGGCCGCCATCGGGGCGGCGGGAATTCCGGAAGCCGGGCTCGTGACGATGGTGATGGTGCTTCAATCGGTAGGTCTGCCGACCGAGGGCATCGGCATGCTGTTGGCCATCGACTGGTTCCTGGACCGTTTCCGCACGGCGGTCAACGTGTGGGGCGACTCCATCGGGTGCGCTGTGGTCGATGAGCTGGAAACCAAATACGTGGAAGGAGGGTAGCTCCATGGAATGGATTATTTGTGCGTTGATGGGGGTGCTGGTGGGGGTTCTGTCCTCGCTCAGCGGTCTGGGCGGCGGCTTTCTGGTGGTGCCGCTTTTGATCTACCTCGGACACAAGGCGCAGTTGGCCGTGGGAACGTCGTTCATGGTGATCCTGATGATCGCCATCTCGTCCCTCGTCGCTCACGGCCGCTTGGGCAACGTGGATTTCAAGATGGGCCTGATGCTGGCCCTGGGCGGCGTGGTGGGTGCGCAGGTGGGTCCGCTCATCCTGAAACAGATTCCCGACGCGTATTTCAAAATGGGATTTGCCGCCGTCCTCATCGGCATGGGGGTCTGGATGATGATCAACGCACTCCGCAACTCCGCCGCCTGAGGCGGACCTGACGAACCATCCCCACACCGCAGGCGGAGCGTTCAGCCAGCCGTCTCGTCGGTTCGTTCCCCCCGAACCAGTCGCGCCGCGAAGGGACCTTCCCCCAGCTTGTTGATCCAGTTCGAGCGGCCTTTGATGAGGTTGTACATCATCGCCCGGTCCCCGTTCACCGTATCGGTCCACGTGACGTCGGCGCAGTCCGGCTCGAACACCGGTGGCAGGTGGATCATGTCACCGCCCTTGGCTTTGAGCTGGTAGCTTTTATCGAAGATGGTTTTGATGTCTTCCAGCCGGCACACCCGCCAGTCTTCGAATCCTGCAAACTTTTCCTTGTTGAGCTGTTCCGCGTACTCTTTGCACTGCTCCAGGTTTCGCCAGCGCCCGAGCAATTGCCGCGTGTCCTTTTTAATCCACGTGAGGCCGGTCTGACTGTCGGTGACGGTATCGTTTCCATTGTCTATGAATCTCGATTCAGACATGGTTTCCTCTGATGTCAGGTTTCCAATCGGTTGTCTTTATTCGCGCCAATTATAACAAATTTCACTATGTGACCGGGAGAGGGGATCCAAACCTTCCCGGGAAAACAGGATCATCGTCCGGTGCTGAAATACAGGCCCTGAAAACTGTATTTGAGCTGGGGCGGAAACCGGATTTCAAATATGCCATCTTCCAGAGGCGGTGCGTACGAATCGGCGATCATCACGTTGTAGTCGAAGGGGCTTTCCGAACAATCGCGGAAAAAGCACCAGCGCAGGTGAATGGGAACACGCAGGTCGCGTTTCAGAATAATGCCGAGGATGTTGGGTCCGCTGAAAAAAAACTGCAGAACGAATCGTTGGTGATTGATCTGAAAAGTTTCCCGCAAAGGCAGGGCGGTCAGGTCCACAGGATTGGAAACAGGAATGGCTTTTTGGGGGAATTTTTTTATGGAAACCGGTTCCAGGGAAAATGCAAGCGACGGCCAGGAAAGGTTCCAGACCAGAATCAGGGTTACGAATCGGCAGGCTTGGATTAGGGCAAGGGGATTGTTTTGCTTCATGAAGTCGGGGGTGACAGGGTTGAAGGCTTCCGGGTCAAAACGAAAAAAAGCCGATAGAATAAAATATTCTATCGGCTTTTTGAATCACTCAGGTCAAGGGCATGGGGCCCGAAACTTTGGATGACGCTTACTTCAGGGTTTTGTGATAATCACCACAAAGTTCGTTCGGTACCAGAACTTCCTTCATGAAACCTTCGCGGCTTTGGTTCATCTGTTTGCGGTACTCATTGTCAGAGTTTTCACCCTGGCAGTCGCCCGGAACGAGTCCGTGTACCTGCGCTTCTTCAACCGTCTTGGCTGATTTCCAGGACTGGTCGGTCTGCGAAGAACCGAACTGCTGATAAACGTCCACTCCGGTATTCGGGTTGACGTGCAGGACGTTGCGGGATGCAGAGTTCAACGCGCTGGTGATGGCACGGTCCTTGGCTCCGATCTCCACCATGGTCTTGCCCACGCCCATTACACTCTGATCAACCGGAACATTAGCACCCGGCAGCAACTCATCCGCCATAGCGGAGGTAGCGCCAAAAGTGAGAACCGTCACAAAGCTGATTGCTACCATCAAAACTTGTTTTTTCATTATTCGTCTCCCCATAGTTAAATTAACGAAGTGATGTTAATTTCCAACGATATAGATAGCCAGTTTTGAAGGCGATGATTTTTTGTTGTCGGGAGACGGGAAAGCCCTAAATTTTCCCACCTTTCCGGATGGTTCGGCCAAAATGTATAATCTTGAAGGATATTTGTCAACAGAAAACGCCTCCGTCCCGCTCATCGCTTTGCCGACCCCCGGGCGGATTCCTGGCGGGCCCCTCTCAAACCCTGAATAAAATATAACAATTCAATGGTTTAAACCAGAAAAAAACATGTTATCAAAGTAAAGATTCATCGGTTTTCACAATAACCGAAACGTGGTTCAATAAGAAGGAAGATTGAAAATGATCCGGAGGAGCATGCGAGGTTGTTGTTCCGTCTCTGGAGATACTTTTGCCCTATTGAAGCTGGGAGACATGGACAAACGATATTTCACTATTGAAGAAGCCAACGCGATGGTTCCGGATCTTCTGGAAATCGTTCCGAAACTTCAGGCCCTTCATGCCAAATTGAGCGATGCATTTCCTGATGTTCGCAACGCGTGGGAAAAGGCACGCTATGGAGGCGGCAGCGTGCAGGGTGCGGATTACCTGGCCGTGGCGCTTGCGGCAAACCAGTTGACCAACGCGCTTGAGTCCAAGGGATGCGTCATCAAAGGCATTGAGCGGGGCCTGGTGGATTTCCCGGCCATGCGGGACGGCAAGGAAGTGTTTTTGTGCTGGAAAAACCCCGAAACGGAGATCAGGTACTGGCACGATCTCGATACCGGGTTCGCAGGCCGTCAGCCATTGTAAACCGGCAGGCAAAGCCGGCTAAGGCCCGGACCGACGGCGTGTTGTGGTAGAAGCGGTTACCAGTCTGCGTACCTGCTTCACCAGTTCTGTATTGCCGACAATGGCCGTGCCCTCCTCAATGCTGGCCTTTCGGCCATAAAAGTTGGCAAACACCCCGCCCGCTTCCTGCGCCAGAATCTTGATCGGTGCGTAATCCCAGACGAAGGCCAGCGGGTCCACCATCACATCCAGCACGCCGCGAATGGCCATCAGGTGGCCGAAGGCATCCGGATAGGTTCGAACCAGGGTGGCGGTTTTATGGAGCGAATTCAGAAGGCGCGTTTGTTTGGTATCGCGAAAGCAATAGGCATCCGCCGTGCCCACGGTGGCTTGCGCCAGTTTGGATTCGGAGGAAACCCGGAGGCGGCGGCCCTCACACCACGCACCTTCTCCCTGCACCCCCCA
>NZ_HG422173.1:2467131-2487267 GCF_000341545.2 Nitrospina gracilis 3/211 | reverse complement strand
GCAATAAAGACAAAAGCACGGAAAATAAAGGCAGACCCCGAACAAAAGAACGGGTGCCGTCTATGGGATCCACCGTCCACACCCACTCGCGCCCGGGATCCACGTTGCCGAATTCTTCCCCGATGATGCCGTGGTCCGGAAAGGCTTTTTCAATATTGCGGCGGAGCATTTCCTCGGCGTTTCGGTCGGCAATGGTTACGGGGCTCTGGTCGGATTTCAGGTCCACGGCCACGTCGTTGCGGAACCATTTCATGATTTCCCGGTTTACCGGTTTCAACCAGGTAAGCGCTGTATCCTTGGCGTGAAGCAGGTCTTTTGAGTGAGAGGGCATCCAGTTGTTTTCCTATGGCAGGTGGGATTTTCTTCTCCCGTTTCAATGTCTTGGACGAAATTTGGAGCTGCCGGATGGAGGCAGAAATCGTTTGATTTAATGCAATGATAAACTATAATCACTTTTTCGATTTGAGTTAACGTCCAACTTTTGGGTCTGTATACATTATATGAGTGACAAAAATCTGGTCATTGCCGTCATTGCCTGTTTTGCCGTAGCCATAGCCTTTTTTCTCGTCATCGTGTGGGAAATCAACAAATCCATCAAGTTCGACCGCAAGGTGCGTACAGAACAGGCTCAGCAGAAGCAAATTACAATAGATGACAATCGCGATTTCAGCATTTACGAAACTCTTGTCGGCGACGATGGCCGGGAGATGGTTCTGGTTCCCGAAGGCGTGTTTTCCCGTGGGTCCCTCGAAGGCGATTTCGATGAGAAACCACCCCAGGAAGTTTACCTCGACGCATTTTACGTGGACAAGTACGAGGTTTCCGTCGAAGCTTACAATAAATTCCGCAAGGCGGCCAATTATGTTGAGCCGAGCGTTCCCTTTTTCGAGGGAGAGCACGAGCTTTTAAAACATCCCAACGTCGCCCAGGTGGGTGTCAGCTGGTACGATGCCGTCAACTACTGCACCTGGGCCGGCAAACGTCTTTTGACCGAAGCGGAATGGGAAAAGGCCGCGCGCGGGACTCACGGCCTGGTCTACCCCTGGGGCAATGAAATGCTCCCGCGGCGCGCCAATATTCACGGCACGGCGGATGACTACCAGTACCTCGCACCCATCGGCAGTTTTCCCATGGGACGAAGCGTTTATGGCGTTTACGACATGGCAGGCAATGTGTCGGAATGGGTGGAAGACTGGTACGATCAGTTTTATTATCAGGAAGCGCCGATGATGAACCCCACCGGCGCCGAAAATAAAAAGAACCGGGTGTTCCGCGGCGGTTCGTGGGATTCCACCAAGGTGGATGTGCGCGCGTCAAAACGTTACGCCGCCACGCCGGGCCGAAAGGACAGCGTGGTAGGATTCCGCTGTGGCAAGTCGGTGGAAAAGTAGCCCCGGTCCACAAACCCAACCTTACCTCCCATTAGAGGGGCAGGCGCACCTTTGAAACCGTCCCGTTTCAGAATCTGGATTTTCGTATTCTTCTTCGTCTCCGGATTCACGGGCCTCATCTATGAAGTCGTCTGGACCCGCCTCCTGACCCAGGTTCTGGGCAACACGCATTATTCCATCGCCACAGTGCTCACCACGTTCATGGCGGGGCTCGCTCTGGGAAGTTACCTTGGCGGCCGCTGGGTGGACCGGCACGGCGAGCCGCTGGTCCTCTATGCGGTGCTCGAAGGGATCATCGGCGTCTTCTGTTTTCTGATCCCGTATCTCATCGACCTCGGCCTGCCGCTGTTCCAATGGATCTACAGCCATTTCCGCGACGACTACATGCTTGCCAGCCTCCTGCGGTTTGGGGTGTGCGCGATGATTCTCATCATCCCGGCCTCGTTCATGGGGGCGACCCTTCCGGTACTGGGCAAATTTGTCTCCGACGACGAACAGGGCATCGGCCGCGACGTCGGCACCCTCTATGCGATGAACACCTTCGGCGCGGTGGTGGGAGCGTTCGCCAGCGCATTTGTGTTCATGCGCGCGTTCGGCATCAGTGCCACCATCTGGATCGCCGCCGCGCTCAACCTCACCATCGCCGCCATCATCCTGTTCTCGGTTCGCGGGGAAGGGGGCTTGGCCTCCCTGCTGACCAAAGAGCCGCAAGCGGCATCACATTCCCGGGCCGAATCCCCTTCTCCGTTCACACCGGAACTGTGGGCGGTGCTCATCTGTTTTGGGCTTTCGGGTGTGGCGGCGTTGATCTACCAGGTCGCGTGGAACCGCATCTTTTCCCTGTTGCTCGGCTCGTCGGTGTATGCGTTCAGCCTCATCCTCACCACATTCATCCTGGGGCTGGCGCTGGGAACGGTTGTTTTCGCCCGGCTGGTGAACCGTTTCAAGGATTTGAAAGTGACGTTCGGCGCGTTGCAGGTGGCGATTGGTTTTTCGGCGCTCGTGGCACTTCCGTTTTTCGGCGATGTGCCGTTGTTCAACCGGTGGGTGTATCTGAACTGGGACCTGAATTTCGCAACGGTGCAGTGGGCAAACTTTCTAATCATATTCGCCATCATTTTCATTCCCACGTTCTGTATGGGAGCGCAGTTCCCTGTGGTGGTGCGCATGGTGGCCCAACGGCTGGAGACGTTGGGACGGAACGTGGGGTCCGCCTATGCGTCGAATACGGTGGGTACCATCTTCGGCTCGTTCGTCGGTGGTTTCCTGCTGATTCCCTGGCTCGGTATCCAGAACACCATCCTGATTGCGGTCATCCTGAACATGCTGTTGGGCGGGTACCTGCTGGCCACGTCTCCCGGCCTGTCGCTCAATTTCAAGACATACATCCTGCCGGGGGTGCTGGTGCTGTTCGTGCTGGGGGCGCAGGACATTCGCGCGTGGGACCGTGCGGTGATCTCCAGCGGATCGTATATCCCGTACCGTCTGGATGACCTGGACACCGCTCTCGGGGACCGAAACAAAATTTTATTTTATGAAGAAGGCATCCACACCACGGTGACGACCGAGCTTGGCCGCACGGGTAACATTTTCCTTCGCGTCAACGGCAAGACCGACGCCTCTCTGGCGATGGACATGCGCACGCAATTGCTCTCCGGCTACCTGCCGATGCTGTTCAACAAACAACGTGAGCAGGTGCTGGTTATCGGGCAGGGGAGCGGCGTGACGCTGGGAGCAGTGGAACAGTTTCCGGCGAAGGAGATCGACCTCGTGGAAATCTCGCCTGCGGTTATCGAGGGAAGCCGGTTCTTCGAGCCGTTCAATCATCACGCTCTGGAAGATGAGCGTGTGAACCTCATCCTGCAGGACGGGCGCAACCACATCACCCTCACCGACAAGAAATACGACGTCATCATCTCGGAGCCGTCGAACCCGTGGATTTCAGGGATTGGTGCGTTGTTTACGGTTGATTTTTTCCGATTGGTGGAACAGCGGCTCAATCCGGGGGGCATCGTATGTATCTGGACGCATACCAACATGTCGCCGGAAAACTTCAAATCCATCGCCCGTTCCTTTCACACCGTGTTTCCGTTTGTGACCGTGTGGGAATCCATCGTCGGCGACGATTACCTGATGATCGGGTCAAAGGAAAACTACACGCTTCCTTATGAAGAAGCGCGGCGGATTCTCGAAGATTCTGTCACCGGCAAGGATTTAAAACGTCTGGGAATCGAAGATGTGCGCGATTTGATGGGGCTGCTCATCATGCGCCAGGATACGTTGAATGAATTCATTGGCGACGCCCCTCTGCACACGGATGACAATTCGCTCCTCGAATTCGGCGCACCCGAGTACATTTACAAAGACGAGAGGCACCTCATCGTGCGCCAGTTGACGCCGCATTTCCGGGTGTATCCCGATTTTGTAAGTTTCCACCGTCTGACACCCGCCGAACAGGAAACCGTACGGAGAGGGTTGGCCGGACTGGACCGGAGCGAGGTCCAGGTGAAAGGCATCAAGCGCAAGGCGCAGATCGACCAGTACCTCGACCAGGCGGTGGCGGCGGTCGAACACGGTGCATTTGAGCAGGCCGCGGGTTTCTATTTTAAAATTCTGGAGATTGACCCGGAACACATCCTGACCCTTCTCAACCTGGGAAACATTTACCGCGAAATCCGTGAGTATTCCAAGGCGGAAGAGGCTTACCGCAAGACCATTCAGATAAACCCTTACTATGTGTACGGGTTTCTGGAGCTGGGACGCCTGGCCCTCCTTCGTGGAGACACCCACACCGCGCTTTCGGCGCTGAAAGAGGCGCAAAAGCTGGTACCGGACGATCCCGAAACGGCGCGCCTGATCGACCTGGCGGAAACGCAGTTGAAACCGGCATCCTGAACAGGGTGATCCATTTTCTGCAATTAGCGTTTTGGGTTGATGTCCACTCAAGGTACAATGTCATCCTTCAATTGTTATTCGTATTTGTCACCGGAAAATTAAATGCCAAAAAAAGTCAAAGTCGTTTACGTTCTCTGCTGCATTTTTATTTTCATCGGATTTGTATATGTGAGTATCAAAACTCAAATCCGCGAGAACCAGGCCCGTCAGCAGGTACAGGCCCAGCAGATCCAGAAACGTCAGGAAGAGAAAAAAGTGGAGCAGGCCAAGCGGTTTGAGGTGATGAAGCGTCTCGACCTGTTGAAGCAGCACGTCACCAATGGCAAGCTGAAACAAGCGGAGGAACTGGCTAAGGAGCTGAATCAGGAAGATCCGACGAACTCCGAAGTGTTCACGTGGTGGGGTATCACGCTGGTGAAGGGCGACCGTCTGGATGAGGCGGTGGACAAGTTCATTCAATCGGCGCAGATCAATCCGAACTCTGCCCGCACGTATATTTACTGGGGTCTCACGCTGGAGATGAAAGGCAAGCATCAGGACGCCATAGACAAATACGAAAACGCCCTCCTTCTGGAACCGGAGAACAGCAGTGCCTACGCGTACTGGGGCGCATCCCTGGCGAAGATGGGTAAACACGATCTGGCCATTGCCAAACTTTTGGAAGCCATCCAGTTTAACAAATACAACGAAACGGCATACGGTGTACTGGTCGATTCCTTGTTTCATCAGGGACAGTACGCGAAAGCCTGGGAGATTGTGAAACGCGCCCGCGACGCGAAGGTGAAAATCCAGCAGGATTCCATCGACCGCCTCGCCGCCGCCCTGCCCGAACCCGCATGATTTCATTTCATGGGAGTGGAACTTGCGCCTGGTCGCTCTGATTTTCTTTTTACCCCAATCCCTCGCAGTAATCCGGAAACGAGGTTTCAATCCAAACCTGGTTTTGAGCGCCCTCGTTGTGTTTCTTCTGGGACCGGCCCCTCTGCACGCCTCCTTCAATAAAGTTGAGGCATTGCCCGTTGCTCCCGACTTGGGCACCCTTGAGCAAAAGGAGGCCTTGAGCGAAAAGCGCACGCCTCTTGCCCAAAAATTACTTCCGGATGGCGAGGCCATTCCTCCGGCAAAGAAAACAAGGAAACCCAAAGGTGGGGAACCACTCGATCCCCGGCTTCTCGATGACGACGTTCCCGCTGGCGACCCGTTTTCCGATCCGTTCGGCGACGAGGTGTACGAGGAAGATCCGTTTGAAAAGAAACAGCCCGATATCCCTCCGCTCAGCGATCCGTTCGAAGGATTCAACAGGTCGATGTACACGTTCAATGATACGGTTTACGAATACGCCCTGCGTCCCGTGGCCGAGGTGTACCGCGATTACTTAAACGAAGAATTCCGCATCGCCCTGCGCAACCTGTATAACGTGTTTCTCGCTCCGGCGAAGTTCGTCAGTTGTGTCGTGCAGTTGAAATTCAAAAAGGCGGGAATCGTACTGGTGCGGACCGTCATGAATGTTCCCCTCGGCTGGGGCGGCATGCTGGACGTGGCCGGACAGGAATACGGCATTGTGGATGTCGACGAAGACTTCGGGCAGGCGCTGGGATACTGGTACGTTCCGCCCGGACCCTACATCATGTTGCCGTTTCTCGGACCCTCCACCGCCAGGGACACCGTCGGTACCGTCGTGGACACATTGTTGAACCCTCTGTTCTGGATTATTCCCGATGCGGTGACTGGCGCGGGTGTGACTTCCGGAAAAGTGGTCAATGAAACGTCCTTCTTCATCGACGACAAAAAAGCGCTCGATGAGAGTGCCATCGATCCTTACGAGAGCGTGCGTGATTTCTACCACCAGATCCGCGAAAAGAAAATCCGCGAATAGGGTGGCCCAGCCCACTCCCGGTGCATGCCACCCATCCCGTGCTCAGCTTACCCCGTCCCAAATTCCATCTTTCACCCCTTTCTCCTTTCCGGTATGCTTGGCGCATCAAGTTGTGAAACCCTGACTCCCGGCACATTTGTTATGACCGCACCCGCACACACCAACCGGTTGAAGGACGAAACCAGTCCATACCTCCTGCAACACGCGCACAACCCCGTGGACTGGTATCCCTGGGGACCGGAAGCTCTGGACAAGGCAAAGCGTGAGGACAAACCGATATTCTTGAGCATCGGTTATTCTTCCTGCCACTGGTGCCACGTGATGGCCCATGAATCGTTCGAAAGCGAAGAGACGGCGAAGCTCATGAACGAGCTGTTCGTCAACATCAAGGTGGACCGCGAAGAGCGGCCGGACATCGACGCCATCTACATGAAATCGGTGATCGCCCTCAACGGCCACGGCGGCTGGCCGATGAGCGTGTTCCTCACCCCGGAACAAGAGCCGTATCTCGGCGGCACGTACTATCCGCCGGAGCCGAAGTTCAACCGCCCCGGCTTCCCACAGGTGCTCCAGCAGGCGGCGGACATCTATCGTAACCAAAAGGACCGCATGAAGTCGGTGAGCGCGCGGCTGATGGAAAAACTCACCACCCCGCCACCGATCCCGCAAGGGCAGGGGGCTGGAACCGACGCACTGATCCCGCAGGCGGTGGAATTGATGAAGGAAAAGTTCGATGAGACCTATGGCGGATTCGGTTCCGGCATGAAGTTTCCCGAACCCATGCTGTACACGCTCCTGCTCCGCCACTGGCAGAAGCGCGAGGACAACGACGCCATCCTGATGGCTGACAAAAGCCTCACCAAAATGGCGGAAGGCGGCATGTACGATCAGGTGGGGGGCGGTTTCCACCGCTATTCCACCGACCGCAAATGGCTGGTACCGCATTTCGAAAAAATGCTTTACGACAACGCGCTTCTGGCACGCCTGTTCGTCGAGATGTTTCAGGCCACCAAGCAGGAAATCTACGAACGCATCGCCCGCGAAGTGTTCCATTACATCGGGCGGGAGATGACCTCGCCGGAATGGGCGTTCTATTCCAGCCAGGACGCCGACACCGACGCCGGGGAAGGTCACTTCTTCACCTGGACGATGAAAGAGGTGCTCGACATCCTGGGGCCGCGCCATTCGAAGGTGTTCGCGCGCGTGTACGGTATGACCGCCACGGGCAATTTCGAAAAACGCAACGTCCTGCACATCGCCGAAACGATGGAGAAGGTATCGGAATCCGAAGGCGTGCCGATCTTTGAGGTCGATCACATCATACGAAACGGCAGGCAGACCCTGCTCGAATCACGGGGCAAGCGGCAGAACCCGGGTCGTGACGACAAGATCCTCACTGGCTGGAACGGCATGATGATCGCTGCTTTTGCTGCGGGCGCGGTGGTGTTCCGCGACCGGGTGTACCGCGACCACGCCGTCCAGGCCGCCCGTTTTTTATGGGATACGATGTGGAAGGACGGCAAATTGTTCCGTGTTTACAAGGACGGGAAGGTGAGGGTCGATGGCTGTCTGGAGGATTACGCGTGGTTTATCGAAGGCCTGCTTGGCGTGTTTGAAGCCACGGGCGAGGGGGAATGGATCGATAAGGCGCAGGCGGTGGCCGATGCGTTGATCGACCGGTTCTGGGACGATAAGGACAACGGGTTCTTCATGACCGCGGCGGATCAGGAGAAACTCATCACGCGTCTCAAGAATCCGGAGGACGAGGCGATCCCTTCCGCGAATGGAGTCGCGGCGCTGGCGTTGGCGAAACTGGGCCGCCTGACGGGCAAGGACGCGTATTTCGAAAAAGGACGCGACACCGTGCGCGCGTTCGCCGACCGCATCGAGCACCGTCCCACGGCGTACACGAGTCTTCTCGCGGCGATGGATTTCATCGAGTCCCTGCCCATGGAGGTGACGATTTCCGGACCGGAGGGCGATCCGCAGTACGGCAAACTCCTTGAAGCGGTGTACGCTGATTACCGTCCCGACAAACTGGTGGTGCGCTATTCAGGCGACGCGACGGTCCAGCGCGTGCCCTGGGCGGAAGGGCGCGGCCCCGTATCGGGCCAACCGACAGTGTATGTGTGCCGGCAGGGCACGTGTTACCCGCCGGTGCATGACGCCGAAGCATTGATGAACCAGATGGGCCGTCCGCCGCACATCAAGCTCAACATCTTCGACGAGGAAAAGAAAGTGAAAGATCTGGAGTCAAAGGAGCAGGCGAATTTCCTGAACGCCATGAACCACATTTTCAAGCATTCCGGCCTGGGTAAAAAGTAAGCCTTCCTTTTTTAGTCGTTTTTAAGTTTAAATGCCCCGGTGGCCATAGACCGCCGGGGCTTTTTGTTTGTAAACAACACACGGGAGGTGCGGTATTCATTACTTTTTATGTTCGTGGTGTCCCTTGTGCTTCCCGTGATCGTGTTTCAGAAACGGAAACACATGATGACACCCGGAAAAAAGCATCCCCGCCATCAACCACATTGCAAGGCCCATTCCCAGCTTTTTCTGTAACGTCCTTTTTCTTTTTTCCTGCATCAACTTATCCTTACTTTACTTACGAAGATTCATGAAACAGTTTATTGCCTGAATAAAAAAGGTAAGGCAAGTTCGTACCAATTTCAAAATAGAATTTCATTGTCGTTGGAATCGGCCGGGTTAAGTTCAGGTGAGTGTTGCAGGCAGGCGGAATTTTATTCAAACTCCCGTTCGTACACGTGGTACCCGGCGGGGAGAAGGCCGAGTTTGGCATAGACGCTCTGGCTGCTGCGGTTTTTTTCTTCGACATACAAACGGATGCCGCGTACATCGGAGGCAGTGCGGGCGAGGCTTTCGATGTGCCGGTAGAGCTTGCGAAAGACGCCCTGTCTGCGGTGGTCGGGGTGCACGTACACGCTCTGCAACCACCACAATTGACCGTTTCGCCAGTCGCTCCACTCGTAGGTGATCATGGCCTGGCCGATGACATGTCCCGCGACCTCGGCGACAAAGTAACGGCAGAGCTCCGGCCGGGCCAGTCCTGCTTGCACACCCTTTAAGACGGTTTGCGTGTGCAAACATTTGGATTCCGTCTCGTTTGCCATGGCGCGGTTGTATTTGGTGATGATCAACGCGTCTTCGGGGCGGCCTTCGCGAACGGCGACGGTCTCAGGCATTTTCTTCTTTCGCGGCGTGCAGGCAGGCGACCAGTTTGTCGAGCATTTCCTGGATTTTGGCCCGGGCTTTTTCGCTGGTCAACTCATCCCCGTCGTAGTCGGCATATGTCGTGTACACGTGCGGTTGCACGGTGGTGACGTGCGACTCGAATGCGAGGATTTGTGCCAGATCGCCCAGCGACATGTACGATGATTTGCCCCCGGCCTGAGCCACGATTCCCGCCCATTTCTTTTCCATGGCCGAGGAATGGATGTCGATGAAGTTTTTGAGTGGACCTGAAACCGAATAGCAGTACACGGGCATGCCGAAGACGAATCCCTGCGCGTCGGCCAGTTTCTTGTGCACCGTTTGCGTGCTTTCGTTGTATTCGCGAAGCGGACGCGAGTCGCAGAACTGCATCTCCAGGTCGCGCAGGTCGATGGTCTCGTTTCCCACCCCGCGTTTGTCCAGCTCACGGGCTGTGGCGGCAAGCAGCTTTGCCGTGTGGGAATCGGGATTGAGGCTTCCCTGAATCAGAATGATTTTAACCATGAGGGGGTCCTTTGTTGAAGGGGGATCACAATCCGGTCAATACCTGTTGGATGCGTTCGATGGCCCAGTCGATTTCCTCTTTTTTGATGGTCAGGGGCGGAGCGATGCGCAGGACGTTCTCGTGCGTTTCCTTGCAGAGCACGCCGCGTTGCGCCAGCGCCTCGCAGAAACGGCGCGCGCCGCCGGCCTCCGGTTTCAGTTCGATGCCGATCATCAGGCCGCGACCGCGCACCTCCCGGATGTGAGGCGAGTCGATGGCGCGCAGTTTCTTCATTGCGTAATCGCCCACGTGCGCGGCGTTTTCGATCAGGTTTTCCTCGACCAGCACCTTGAGCGCGGCGCGGGCCACGGCGCAGGCCAGCGGGTTGCCGCCGAACGTGCTTCCGTGGTCACCGGGCCTGAATACGCCCAGCACCTCGCGGTTGCTCAAGACTGCGGAGATGGGATAGAAGCCGCCGGAGAGAGCCTTGCCGACCAGGGTCAGGTCGGCTTCGATGCCTTCGTGCTCCTCGGCGAACAGTTTGCCGGTCCGTCCCAGTCCTGTCTGAATCTCATCGAGAATCAACATGACGTTATTCCGGTCGCATAAGTCGCGTGCGGCTTTCAGGTAACCGTCCGGAGGGATGATCACGCCGCCTTCACCCTGGATGGGTTCAACCAGGAAGCCGACTGTGTTGGGTGTGATCGCTTTCCCAAGCGCGTCCGCGTCGCCGAACGGGATCAGTTTGAATCCCGGCGTGAACGGCGCGTAGCCGGCGCGGTACTGCTCCTCGGAGCTGAAACCGACGATGGTCAGCGTGCGGCCATGGAAATTGTTGGTGCAGGCGATGATTTCCGCCTGGCCGTCCGGCACGCCTTTCACCTCGTAACCCCACTTGCGGACGGCCTTGATGGCCGATTCCACCGCTTCGGCGCCGCTGTTCATGGGCAGGACGGAGTGCGAGTGGGTCAATTGACAGATTTCGTCGTAAAACGGCCCCAGTTGATCGTTGCGGAAGGCGCGCGAGACGAGCGTCAGCTTGCGGGCCTGGTCGACCATTGCATTCAGGATTTTGGGGTGGCAATGTCCCTGGTTGACGGCAGAGTAGGCGGCCAGGCAGTCCATGTAGCGATTTCCATCGACATCCCACACCCAGATTCCCTCCCCACGGTTCAGCACCACATCCAGAGGGTTATAATTTCTGGCCCCGTATCGGTTTTCGAGTTGGATAAAATCTTGAGTTTTCATAGGTTTAGGCGCATTTCGTGTTGAAATTCGATAATACCCAGTTTATCATGGGACCCGATCAAACCAAGAACAGACATGCCTAGCAGGGATTATCCGGATTCAGTCGGCTCCGGGCCTTGATCCCTGTTTTGATTATTGTATAATTTGGCAAACTTTAACAACCGAGGATAGAGGTTGAGCTATGGCAATCGATGACAAAGAGCTGGAACAATTAATGCCGGAAACGAGCCTGAACTGGACCGAAGATGCCAAAGCCCGGATGCTGAATGTGCCCTTTTTCGTGCGGAAAAGCGTGGTCCGTGGGATCGAACAATATGCCCGGGATAAATCCATTGAATTGATTGACGACGAAGTGGTCTCCCGGGCCCGGCAGGAGCGTGAAGGCGAAGCGATTGCCAAAATGCAGGCCGAGCGGAAAGCGCGGGAAGCACAACCCGGCAGCCGCCGCCAGTACGTCAACTTCGCATTTTACAAGCTTGATTCGGCGTTCCGGCGCCTGCCGCAGGCCGAGATCGACGCGGCGAAGGAAGAATTCATCAATGTGCTGGAAGATTACGACGCACAGGACGGGACGATCGTCCTCGCTTATTCCACGGTGGGTGTCCGTTGTGATTCGGAAATCATGCTGTGGCGGATTTCCTACGAGATGGAAAACTTCCAGAAAATGACCACCGCTATGCTGCGCACCAAACTGGGCAAGTACCTCGACACCACGTATTCGTATTTTTCGCAGACAAAGCGGTCGATGTACATGGACCTGTTCAACCCTGAGCACGAGGAAGACCGGACGCACATCATCCCGGGAAAGGCCAAGTACCTGTTCATCTATCCGTTCACCAAGAAACGCGAATGGTACCTGCTTTCCAAGTACGCTCGGCAGGGCATCATGGACGAGCACATTTATGTAGGCAACCAGTACCCGTCGGTGAAACTGAACACCACGTACTGCTTCGGCCTGGACGACTACGATTTCGTCGTGGCGTTCGAAACGGATTACCCGGACGATTTCCTCGATCTGGTCATGGACCTGCGCGAGACGGAAGGCAGCCGCTACACGGAAAAAGACACGCCTATTTTCTCCTGCACGGCAATGTCCATTCGCGATGCGGTGGAAACGCTGGGCGTCTGATCGCCGCGCTCCAAAAACAGATTCACCTGGAAAAATAAAAGCCGCTCCGAAATGGAGCGGCTTTTTTATATTGTGCCAAAAATGAGGCAGGTGGTGTTTACATCGAGCCCTCTGCCCGCAGTTGCCCGAATTCCCATTGCCCTCCGTACGCCTTTCCATCAGAGATGAGAACACCCTCCCCGTGGGGCATGTCAGCCTGGAAACGGCCCACGTAGCGGTCGCCGTTGGCATAAATGTAAGTACCGCGACCACACATGGCATCTTCCACAAATTCACCCGTATAGGTGTCGCCGTTGGCGAAGGTCATCTTGCCGTTGCCGTGTGCTTTGTTGAACCGGAACTGACCTGTGTACACGTCGCCGTTGGCGCGCACGTAGTGGCCCATGCCGTGCATCATGTCGTTGTGGAACTGACCCTCGTAGCGGTCGCCGTTGTTGAAAGTCTGGATGAAGTACCCCGGTATGTCGGTTTCCGCGCGGACACCGGGTGGTGGGGGCTGGGTGGTCCGGCCGAAATCGGGGTTGAAAGGCCGTTGGAATCCGCTGAACCGGTCCTCCTCGTAAAATCCCTGCTGGCGGTTGGTGTGCAGGTCCACCAGCTTCTGGTACGCTTCGGTTATGGAGGAAAACAGGTCGTGGGCCTTTTTCTGCGCGGATTCGTCGGCATGGGGAAAGCGGTCGGGGTGCCATTTCTTGACCTGTTCCTTGTATGCTTTTTTGATTTCCGTCAGGCTGGCCCTGGAAGAAACGCCGAGTATTTTGTAGTACTGGATCATAAGCCGATCTCACATCCATCCGGGTCGAGGTGGAATCGACTTTCTATTATAATTCAATTCGGTTGGGCGACGATAGGGGTGTTTTTGAACAGGGAAAGCAGATTGGCGATACGCCGTTTCATGTCCTTGCGGTGCACGACTTGATCAATGAGGCCGTGATCCAACAGGAATTCAGCACGCTGAAACCCCTCCGGCAGTTTCTGTTTGATCGTCTGTTCGATGACACGGGGCCCCGCAAAGCCGACCAGCGCGCCTGGCTCGGCCAGGATGGCGTCCCCAAGCATGGCGAAACTGGCAGAAACGCCGCCCATGGTGGGGTCGGTCAACACCGAGATGTAGGGTACGCCCTCCTCAGCGAGCGTATTCAGGGCTGACGATGTTTTGGCCATTTGCATTAGTGAAAAGATGCCTTCCTGCATGCGTGCCCCGCCGGAGCAGCTGACGATGACCAGCGCCGACTTGTCTGCCCGTGCGCGTTCGATGGCACGGGTGATTTTCTCGCCGACCACCGATCCCATGCTTCCCCCGAGAAATTCGAAATCAAAAACGCACAACTCCACCTGGTGGTCTTCCAACTTTCCGGTTCCGCAGACCACGGAGTCGGTGCTGTTTCGAACCTTGAGCAGACTTTTGACGCGGTCCTTGTAACGTTTTTTATCCTTGAAGCGGATGGGGTCCCCGGATATCAGGTTGGCGTCTTTTTCTTCAAATGTACCGGGATTGACAAGCAGCTGAACCCGGTCCGAATACGTCATGCGAAAATGAAAATCGCACTTCGGGCACACATGCAGATTGTCTATCAGGTCAATCTGGTAAATCTGTTCTTTGCAGGATTTGCATTCCACCCACGCTTCTTTGGTTTTGGGTAATTTGCGACCCACACCGGGAAATTTATCGAACCAGGCCATAATGATTGTCAACTCGTCTCAATGAGTGTTGGTTGAAGTTAAGGACAATTGTTCATTCTTTGCGGTGAGGAATTTCCCTCGATCCCTGAGACCCGACTTTGCGCAAGAGTCCCGTGAGCCAGAGCGTCGGACCCGACATCACGTAAAGCAGGCTCAGCCCGAAAAATGCGATCTTGGGAATCGTTGCCACCGCGTACACGAACAGCACGACAAACACGAACCGCGTGAACGTCACGCGTTTTTTGAACGCCAGCTTTTTGAAAGCCGGGTACCGGATGTTGCTCACCATCAAAAACGCCAGGAGGTACACCACACCAACCATGATCATGGGATTGAGCCGCGTCGCGAACAAATCCTCGAAGGCAATGATGATGGAGGCGATCATGGCGGCCGCCGCCGGAATGGCAAGCCCGATGAAATTATCGCTGGACGGGTCCGGTTGGGTGACGTTGAACCGCGCCAGGCGCAACGCACCGCAAAGCAGGAACAGGAACGCCGCCATCCATCCCAACCGTCCAAAGGGTTGCAGGACCCAGCTGTAGGCAAGCAGGGCGGGGGCCATGCCGAACGAGATCACGTCCGCCAGGGAATCGTACTCGAAGCCGAAGGCGCTGGTGGTTTTGGTGAGGCGCGCCACACGGCCATCGAGGATGTCGAAAACGATAGCCAGGCCGATCGCCACGGCGCCCTGGAAGTACTGCTCGCTCAAGGCAGCAATCAAGGCATAAAACCCGCAAAAGACATTTCCCGTGGTGAACAGACTGGGAAGGATGTAAATGCCTTTTTTCAGTTTTTCCGGCGGTTTGATCATGACGAGTTTCCGGGATCCAGAAATCCGATGATGGAACTGCCTCCGCTCACCTTGTCTCCGACCTGAACCTCGATCTTGCTCGATTTGGGCAGAAACAAATCGGTTCGCGAGCCGAACCGGATCAACCCCATGCGCTGACCCAGTTCGTAGCGATCGCCTTCTTTCGCCCAGCAGACGATGCGACGGGCGATCAATCCGGCAATCTGCTTCATCAGTACCTGTTCGCGGCCGGTGTCGATGAGCAATGCGTTTTGCTCATTTTCGGCCGAGGCCTTGTGACTGGCCGCGTTGAGGAAACTTCCCTTGTTGTAGCGGACCGCCTCAATGCGGCCGGCAACCGGAACGCGGTTGACGTGAACGTTGAACACGTTCAAAAAAATGCTGACCCGCATCATCGGTTCTTTCAACAGTGGGTCGGTATCTTCCGCTATCTCGACGACCTTGCCGTCCGCAGGCGAAACCACCACGTTGTCTTTCTGCGGAATGGCCCGCTCCGGGTCGCGGAAAAAGTTGAGACAGAACAAAAGGGCCAGCCCGAAAAGCAGGGTGCCCCAGTGCATGGACAACGCCGCGAACACGGCGGTGACCACGGCCAACGGGATGATGAAGCGGAAACCGTCCGCAACGATTGGAATGCGCATGGTGTCTCCGCCCGGTCAGTCGAGCTTTTTGCCGACGAACGGCATCATGCCCCGCAGGCGTTCGCCCACTTCCTCAATCATATGGTCCGCATCTTTTTTCAGCAAGGCGTTGTACACCGGACGGTTGGCCTGGTTCTCCACGATAAACTCCTTTGCAAACTGGCCACTCTGGATTTCGCCCAGGATCTTTTTCATTTCCTTGCGGGTTTCATCGGTGATGACGCGCGGACCGCGTGTCACATCGCCGTAAGCCGCCGTGGTGCTGATAGAGTACCGCATGTTGCCGATGCCGCCTTCGTAAATCAGATCGACAATGAGTTTTAGCTCGTGCAGGCATTCGAAGTAGGCGAGGTCCGGGTTGTAACCCGCCTCGACCAGCGTGTCGAACCCGGCACGGATGAGCTCCGTCACGCCGCCGCACAACACCACCTGTTCGCCGAACAGGTCGGTTTCCGTTTCTTCGCGGAAGCTGGTTTCCAGAACACCGGCACGGGTGCCGCCGATAGCCTTGGCGTAGGCGAGAGCCACCTTCTTGGCGTTCTTGGTGACGTCCTGCTGAATGGCCATGAGGCAGGGAACACCTGCTCCCTGCTCAAACGTGCGGCGAACCAGGTGACCCGGTCCCTTCGGCGCGATCATGAAGACGTCGACGAAGTCCGGTGGCACCACCTGGCCGAAGTGGATGTTGAATCCGTGACCGAAGGCGATGGCGTTGCCTTTTTTCAGGTGCGGCAGGATTTCGTTATCGTACAGGGCGCGCTGTTTGTCGTCCGGCACGAGGATCATGATGATGTCTGCGGCCTTGGACGCTTCCGGCACGGTCATCACCTTCAACCCGTCTTTTTTGGCGCGGTCCCAGAAGCGGCTTTCCTTGCGCAGACCGACCACGACTTTGATTCCGCTGTCATGCAGGTTGCGGGCGTGAGCATGCCCCTGGCTGCCGTAACCGATGATGGCAACGGTCTTGCTTTTTATATTCTTGATATCAGCATCTTTGTTGTAATAAATCTTCGACAAGATTCTCTCCTATTCGCTCTGAATTTATTTTCAGTTGATCGACCGCATTCCGCGGCCCAGGGCGATGCGTCCGGACCGCACCATTTCCTTGATACCCAAAGGACGCAACAATTCCAGAAAGCCGCGCAGTTTGCCCTCGTCACCGGTGATCTCTATGGTGTACGTGGCCGGGCTCACGTCCACCACTTTGGCGCGGAAGATTTCCACAATCCGCAGAATCTCTTCCCGGTTTTTCGGTTCGGCGTTCATTTTGATCAGCAACATTTCCCGGTCGATGAAACTTTCTTCCGTCAGGTCCACAACCTTGATGATGTCGACCAGCTTGTTGAGCTGTTTGGTGATCTGCTCGATTTTTTTATCGTCGCCGCGGGTCACGATGGTCATGCGGGAGATGTTGGGCTCGCTGGTTTCGGCCACGTTGAGGCTTTCGATATTGAAGCCGCGGCCGCTGAACAAACCGGAAATGCGCGAAAGCACGCCGAATTTGTTATTCACGAGGACTGAAATAGTATGTTGCATGGGATTCCCGGTTTCGGAATTAATCGGTTTGGGTATGGTGTTCAGGGTAATCGGGAGCATATGTTAACAAAATCGGTAGGTTATTTCTATATAATTGTAAACTTTGGCCTTGTGAATCTTTTCCGAAGCATGGGCTTCGGGGAAGTTGAGGGTTCCGGCCCAAGCCGGTTCCCTTTCAGTCCAGCTTGCCGATCGCTTTCTCCTGGAGGTCGATCAGGTCCTTGATGCCCTTGCCGGCCAGCCCAAGCATTTCCTGCATGTCCTTGTCGGAAAACGGTTCGCGCTCGGCGGTTCCCTGGACCTCGATGAAGTGCCCCTGGCCCGTTTTGACGACGTTGAAGTCCACGCCTGCCGTGGAGTCTTCACTGTAATCCAGGTCCAGCAGTTTGTGTCCGTCCAGCATGCCCACGCTGGTGGCGGCGACGAAATCCTTGACGGGGATGAAGTCGATCATTTTGTTTTTATGGAGGTGCTTGAGCGCCAGGCAGACCGCCACGAAGGCCCCGGTGATGGAGGCGGTGCGGGTGCCCCCGTCCGCCTGGATCACGTCGCAATCCACCCAGATGGTTCGCTCCCCCAGGTTTTCCAGATCCACCACGGTCCGCAGGGACCGGCCGATCAGCCGTTGGATTTCCATGGTACGGCCACTGACTTTCCCGCGGGAGGATTCACGCTGTGACCGTGTGTGGGTGGAGCGGGGAAGCATGGAATATTCTGCCGTCACCCAACCCTGTCCCTGGTCTCGCAGAAACGGAGGCACTTTTTCTTCGACGCTTGCGGTGCAAATCACTTTGGTTTCGCCCACGGTGATGAGGACGGAGCCTTCGGCGTGTTTGATAAAATTCTTTTTGATGCTCACCGGTCTCATCTGAGTGGGAGTGCGTCCGTCGTTTCGCTTCATGTGATTCTCCGTTGGGCTGGTGAGCGGGATGGGCCGAAAAAATAAAAGGGGTAAAATATCAGGAATTTCGCATTTTAGCAACGTTGAGGCGGTGTGTGGCTCCCCCTTCCGAAAAAAATCATTAACCTTTTAATTTTGAACCAGTTATACTGACCTCCGTCAGTCAGGAATTCATTGAAAGGAAGCATGGATGGATTCATTCATACAAAAAGGAGTCACCTTAAAAGGCGTTTTACGCGTCAAGGGTGTGGTGCTGGTGGAAGGCCGTGTGGAGGGCGAGGTGTTTGCCGCCGACCACCTGATCGTCGGTGAAGCGGGCAATGTCCTGGGCAATATTCAGGCCGGTCACCTGACCAACCGGGGCACCATCCAGGGCGATGTTTCCGCAGGCAACAAAGTGGTGCTGGTGGAAAAAAGCCATCTGACCGGAGATATTTCGGCCTTTCAACTTGTGGTTGAAGAGGGGTCGGTTTTTGACGGACGCTGCAAAATGCTTTCAAAACCCACCTATCAGCCAAAACCGGAAACTCCGGAACCCCCATTGCCTGAAACGAACGGGGGTCCCAAAAACGGTGCCCAGCCCAAAACGGCTTCGACCGAAAAACCTGCGGCAAAGATTGCTTCCGACAAAAAAGAGGCATCCAGGGACAAAGGCAATAAACCGTCCGGTTCGGGCGTGGGTAACTTCTTCCGCCAGTTGTTTTCCGGATAAGGCCTGGTCACGGCCCGTCGGTTCAAAACAGCCCCAAACCTTTGGCGCCGACATAAAACGCGTAGCCGGAAAGCAACACCACCCCCCCTCCTTTTTCCAGACGGTGCTTCAGGTTGATCATTATGAGAAGCATGCAGGTGAGGGCCGTCGTGAAAATGAGGTCGGCCCGGATCGGCTCCTGAATCATTAACGGATCTATGGACGCGGTGGCGCCCAGTACCATGAAGATATTGAAAATATTGCTGCCGAACACGTTGCCCAGTGCCATCTCCCCATGACCTCGCATGGCGGACATGGTGGAAGAAACGATTTCCGGCAGGCTGGTGCCGAGGGCGATGATGGTGATGCCGATGAACCATTCGCTGATGCCGAAATTACGTGCCAGGCTGACACCTCCAACCACCATTCCCCGCGCCCCTGCAACCAGCAGGGCGAGACCCAGCACAATCAGGATAAACTGAAAGCCGATCGGTTTTCCCCGAAACCATTTCAGTTCGTCCTCAAAATGAAGCAGCGACTCTTCTTCGTCTTTCAACGCCCGGGCGATGTACCACCCAATACCGGCAAGAAACAGCAATCCCTCCCATCGAACCAGTCCCTGGTCCCAGGCTAGTAAAATCAGCAGGAAGGATGCGATAAGAAGGGGAGGGGTTTCCAGCCGGAACCGGGCCTTGTCGATGGTGACCGGAACCAGCAGGGCGGTGAGGCCGAGCACAAGGCCGACGTTGGCGATGTTGCTTCCAACCACGTTACCCATGGCCACTTCCGGTGAGCCCTCAAGCGCCGCCAGCAGGCTGACCGCCAGTTCCGGCGCGGAGGTGCCGAAGCCCATCACCGTGGCGCCAATGACGAAGGGACTGACCCGGTAGTGCTGGGCAATACGCAGACATCCCCCGATAAGCAGTTCCCCTCCGTAGTACAGGAGGGCGAGACCTCCCAGTATGAAAATGATGTCGAGAAGCATGAATGGGTTCTAGGGGGTTGGAAATAAATTGCGCGTGGAGGCAAACCGATATTTGAAGATATCAGGTTCAATAAGCAAAGAAAATAGAAATTAGAAAAGAGATGAAAAGCCGGGGCCAAGAGGAGGAAAGCCCCGGCTTTTCCGGGTCACAGGGGGAGGGACCCAGGGGATCAGTGTGCGTGTGGGATGGCTTTTGAGGGTGTCTGGTGCTCCATGGACTTCATGCCTGACCCTTCCTCGTGACCGGTGCGATGCGGTGTCGGCTTATGGTCTTTCATGCCGCCACTGCCTTCGTCTATCTGACCGGATTTCATGGTGGCATTGGGAGAGCCTTCTTTGTATTCGTGACCGTACCCATGACCAGGTTGTGACAGCACGGAGGAACCACTGCCTTCTTCAAACAGGTTGTGTTTGGATTCCATTATGTGGTCATCGTTGCTTTCGTGTTCGCCCTCGTGGGAAATGGCAAAAAAAGGAATGGCCCAGATTAGGAGTGCCGTTGTCAGAACGGGTATGATATTTTTCATGGGTGTCTCCGTATGTAAAGGCCTTCAGGTTGGGTAACGGAACCCGGTTTCTGGATGGGTTCCCTGCTGGCAGTAGATTAGGCCGTTTGCCTTCCTGAAAAGAAGCCTTA
>NZ_HG422173.1:2463400-2467031 GCF_000341545.2 Nitrospina gracilis 3/211 | reverse complement strand
TAAACGGAGTCAATTCCGCAAAATAGCGCGGATTATTTCGTGATTTTGCGCACCAGCGTTTTGGGGTATCCGACCTTGGCGATTTCCTTCTGGTAACGGGCGGCCAGGTCTTTGGAAGCGAAACCACCGACGCGGACCACGTGAATGGGCGTACTCACTTTTCTTTTTTCAATCTGAGTGAAGATGCCTTCCTGTCCCAGCTTTTTCTGCATGGTCTCCGCATTTTTAAGTGACCGGGTTTTTCCCAGGAGAATGGCGTAATTACCGTCTTGAGAGGGAACCAGGTCCGGGGTGTGACCTTTGCTTTTAAGTTCTTTCATGAGGAACTGGGCGCTGTCCGGGGAAGAAAAACCGCCGATCAGCAGTGTGTGCATTGATGAGGTTCCTTCCGTTTGACTTACTGCGGTCGGGAGCCCCGCGGCCTTCAGCTTTTTCAACATGCGGTCGGCATTGGATTTAACCGAAAACGCACCGACCTGCACATAATAATCCCCAGCCGGGGGATTGAGGGGAAGGCCGTTGGACTTCACCTCGGGCTTGGTTTCCTTAACAACGGGCTTTTCTTTCCCCGTCCCTTCCTCTTCCGGGGCTTTGTTGACCGGAGCGGGGGAAGAGGACGACTCGTCCAGGGAACTCAATGCTTCACTGATGGCAGAAGCGGCCTGGTTTTCCATCTCGCCCAGATTGGATGCAGGCTTTTCCTCTCCTGAGGCTTCCGGTGCGATGGGGGCTTTCACTTCGTTCTGTGGAGTCGCCGCCCCCACGTTTTCATTCAGCGGGGCGATTTCCGGACCGGGAGCCGGTTGCGGTTCCACCTTCGCCGTCTGATCCATTCCCGGCAGGCCGGGTAAAGACTGGTTCTCCACCCCAAGGTAAAGCAGGGCTGCCAGCCCGACAGCAATGAGGGCGATCAGTGCAAACTTGGCGTTCTTGTAACGGATTTGTTTATCGATTTCAGCCATGGCCTCGATTTCCGATTCATCGATAAGTTCATCGATGCGTTTGAGGAATTTTTTGTCGGCGGTTTCGGTCTGTTTTGGTTCGGCAAACAAACTGGGTCGGGACATGATTCTTTCCGTTCCAAATGGAATGAACGTGGATGATTGGGGTTGCGGGGCCGGGTGAAGGGAAAGAGTAATTCCGTGCGAACATCCGGTAAATCTGCTAGTGTAGAAAACGCTCTCGAACCGGAGACGGATGCGGCAGCCACATCCCCTTTAAAATCAAAATGAAGTATATATTGCCAATTTTAGTCTGTCAAGTAAAACTGATTGAAAAATAATACGTTTTTTCATTTTTGGCGACCCTTTATTTAAACAAATTTTAATTAATCATCATATGGGTTCCGCAGTCGATCTTTCTGTCAGTCTGGGCACATTTTCGCTGGCCAATCCGGTCCTCGCGGCGTCCGGTACGTTTGGCTACGGACTGGAGTTCACCCCCTTTGTCGACCTCAACCGGATTGGTGGATTCTGCACCAAAGGACTGTCCCTGAAACCCCGTATGGGTAACCCTGCGCCGCGTGTGGTGGAGACGGCGGCGGGGATGCTCAATTCCATCGGGCTTGAAAACGTCGGGTTCGATCGGTTCCGTGACGAAAAACTGCCGCACCTGCAGATGTACGACTGCCGCGTGGTCTGCAACTTCTTCGGAGACACAGTGGCGGAGTACGAGGAGATGGCGCGGGCCCTGTCCACGCTGGATCGGGTGGACGCGCTGGAGATGAACATTTCGTGCCCGAACGTGGAGGAGGGCGGTGTGCAGTTCAGCGCCGATCCCAAAACGGTGGAGAAAGTGGTGAGCGCTGCGCGCCGGGCAACCGACAAGTTTCTGGTCGTCAAGCTGTCGCCCAATGTCACCGACATCACCGTCACCGCGAAGGCGGCTGAGGCGGCGGGAGCGGATGCGGTGTCCCTCGTCAACACCTATGTCGGCATGGTGCTGGATGCGGAAAGGGCCGTGCCGTACCTGGGAAACGGCAACGGCACCGGAGGGCTTTCGGGACCGGCCATCAAGCCCATCGCGCTCAACATGGTGTACCAGACGTCGCAGGCGGTGAGCATCCCGGTGATAGGTCTGGGAGGCATCCGCACGGCCGAGGACGCCATCGAGTACATCATGGCGGGGGCCTCCGCCATTCAGGTGGGCACGGCGAATTTCTTCGATCCCCGCGCTACGATGAACATTCTTGACGGGTTGACCGACTGGTGCCGCGACCACGACATCGACAAAATCGAATCGCTTCGCGGACGCGCCTGGAAGCAGTGATGGCTCAGGGCAGGTAAACTCGTGGCACGCGCTTGCCGACACCGCACAGGGTTTCGTAGGGAATGGTGTGGTAGCGGGAGGAAAGTTCTTCCACCGTGATAGCGTCGTCTCCCTGTTTCCCGAACAGGACCACCTCGTCCCCTTCCTTCACTGCCGGCAGGTCGGTGATATCCACCATGCACATGTCCATGCAGATGGTTCCCACCTGCGGGGCGCGTTTGCCGCCGATGAGCACTTCCATGTTTCCAGACAACGCACGGCTCAGGCCATCTGCGTATCCCACGGGCAGAACGGCGATCCGGCTGTCCCGCCGGGTGATGAAACGGCGTCCATAGCTCAGATATGAGTGTGCCGGAAGGGCATTGATCCGCAGCACCCGTGTTTTCCAATGCATCACCGGTTTCAATTCCGGCGACTGCGTGGGGACGTGCCCTTGTGGCACAGGCGGAACCACTCCGTACAACGCGATGCCCAACCGCACCATGTCGCATTGGCTTTCGGCAAAGTTCAGGAGGCCGGCGCTGTTGGCGCAGTGCACCGGCGGGCAAGGCAGATTATTCTGTTCTACCAGGTCCAGGGCCTCCTGCATGCGATCCAGTTGAAGGCGCGTGTAGTCGACATCCTCGTCGGCGGAAGACAGGTGGGTGAATACGGACAGGACGTTCAGGGTTTTAAGGCCACTCAGAAATTCGATGAAAGCCGGCAACTCCTCCCAGCCAATACCCAGGCGTCCCATTCCCGTGTCGACCTTGATGTGAACGTCAGCCTGTTTGTTCTGCGCCGCCGCTTTTTTGGCAATGGCTTCCGCCAGGGGTTGCGAGCACAACGTGGTCGACAGGTTGTAACGGAGCAGGTCGTCGATCTCGTCGGGCAGAATGCCGATCAGCAAATGAATGGGCGCGTCGATGCCGCAGTGGCGAAGCTCGATGCCCTCGGCGATGATGCCGACCCCCAGCACCTCCGCCCCGGCGGCGAGGGCCGCCTCGGCGCAGGGTTGAACCCCGTGGCCGTAGGCATCCGCCTTGACCACCGCCATGAGGCGCACTCCCGGTTTCAGGCATTCGCGCAGGGCCCGGATGTTGAAGCGGAACGCGTTCAAATCGATTTCCGCCCGGGTGGAGCGGTGCAGCCCCAGTCCGTTGGCGGCGGGGGTGTCGAGAGACTTTGAAATGGTGAACTCCTGTTAAGGGTGAGCGGTGGCTGACCGCCTGCTTATTCCCGGCGGGTCCGGCCGGTGGTTGAAACGGACCTGCAATGCATGGAGACTCTGGGGCACCAACTGAACCAGCGGAACGGTAACTGGCCCTGTATGGAACCGGTCGATTTTTTACGGAATTACTAAGTGCCGTACCGCAACTCAAAT